>NZ_VRVE01000028.1:0-44571 GCF_008040035.1 Methylobacterium sp. WL9 | reverse complement strand
CGACGCGCTCACGCAGATCGGACGACAACGGCGACGACATCGACCCTCCTGTCGAAAGCAGACAGGGAATCAGATCAGCCCGCGTGTGAAAACCCAGCCCGACTCCGCGTGATCGGCAGCCGCTCTAACTTCGAACCTGGGCCACCGAATTGGGGCAGGCCAATGCTGCTGACGAACAGGGTTCCGTTCGACGCAGACGCCACGTTCTCGGGAAAGCGGCCGGCGTCCGGCAGACGGATCGCCTTGGGTCCGTCGGATGCGAGGGCGGGCAGGCCCCATAGCGCGAGGATTACCGAAGCCCTCATCAGGTACCGAAGCGGTTCGGCGAGATCCACGGCATGACGATGGTTCATCGACGTTCTCCTTCCGCGCTGGGGATCGACATGTTTCCGGCGGCTATTCCCTGCCGATGCCGGAATCATTATATTACGCATATAATCTATTTAGACGTATCCATGCCGTCAACTGCGTGGGGTTCACTTCGCCCATCGTTCCGGTGACCGGCCTTTACCCATGCCAGGTCGGCCTTCCGGGCCTCAGGGAGCGACCGAGGAATGCGCCGCCTGTAGGAGATCGTTCGCCAGCTTCTCGTCGTTGACGGCCCGCGCCAGGACGACCGCGCCGACGAGCGTCGACAGCGTCGCGAGGGACTTCTGCCGACGGCGCTCCCGCGATGCCTTCGGCGTCAGGTTGGCGAGGATGGAGGCCAGGCGCTCGACGCCGTGGGTGAAGCGCGTCCGGACAGGGCTACCCAGCCCTTCGCGCGAGACGTCGTTCGCCAGGGCCGCCAGGGGACACCCCTTGCCAGGTGTCTGGACGTGCGCAAGCGAAAGGTAGGTCGCCAGGATGCTGTCAACGTCCCCGCGCCGGTCCTCGTCGAGCGCGGCATCGAACGCCTCGACGGCCAAGGCATCCTTGTTGGCGAACTGGCCGTAGAAGCCGCCATGGGTCAGGCCGGCGGAGGCCATGATGTCGGCGACGCCCACCCCGTTAAGCCCGCGCTCGCGGAATAGGGACGCTGCGACCTCGACCACGCGCTGACGGTTGAGCCTGGCCTGCTCCTGCGAAACTCTCGGCATACCCTGATCCTTTGGCCTTCCATCCCATATAGATGCATAACGTCATCTAAAGAAGGGGCGCTCCTGCCGCTTTACCTGCGAAGCCACTTGGGAATCGACAATCGACCGGCCTGCGCGAGGGGGCGGAGCGCAGGCCGGCCGTCGTACCGCACGCCCGGTTGCCCGTCGCGCGATCCTCGGATGTCCCGGAGCCGGGACATGAACTTGTTGTAAGCGGCTTCATGACTTCGCTGGGAGCGACATCTCGCCGGCGCCCGATGCGACACCCTCGCCTTTCGGCACGCGTGCCACCCGGAACCACAAGGCATAGAGCGCGGGCAGAAACAGCAGGGTCAGCAGGGTGCCGACGCCGACGCCGCCGATCAGGACGTAGGCCAGGGCCCCCCAGAACACCGAGTGGGTGAGCGGGATGAAGGCCAGCATCGCCGCCGCCGCCGTCAGGATGACGGGCCGGGCCCGCCGCACCGTCGACTCGACGATGGCATCGTAGTCGGACAGGCCAGCCTCCCGGTCGTGGTGGATTTGGTCCACCAGAATCAGGGTGTTGCGCATCAGGATGCCCGACAACGCGATCAGACCGAGGATTGCGTTGAAGCCGAAGGGCTGATGGAAGAACAACAGAGTCGGCGCCGCCCCGACGAGGCCCAGCGGCGCGGTCGCGAACACCATGAACATCGTCGTGAACGACCGGACCTGAATCATGATCACGGTGAGGGTCACGATCAGCATGATGGGGAAGACCGCCACCAGCGACATCATCGCCTTCTCGCTCTCCTCCACGGCGCCGGCCGTGTCGATGCGGTAGCCCGGCGGTAGCTTCGCCTTGATCGGGTCGAGCAGCGGGAAGACCTGGGCGTGAACGTCCGGGGGCTGCTTGCCGTCGAGCACGTCGCCCTGCACCCGGATGTAGGTCTCGCGGTTGTAGCGCTTGAGCACCGCATCCTCGTTCCGGGTCTCCAGCCTCGCGACCTGGGACACCGGGACCTGCCGCCCGTCCCGCGTCGCCAGCGTCAGGTCACCGATCTCGCCCAGCGAGCGTCGCTCGGGGCCGGGGCTGCGCAGCAGCACGTCGACCGAGCGCAGGTTCTCGCGGACCTGCGTCGCCGGCGTCCCGTTGAGATAGCTCTGGAGCTGCTGGCCGGCCTCCTTCGGCGTCAGGCCGATCAGGCGCAGGCGCTCCTGGTCGAGGGCGAGGTGCAGGTTCGGGGTCTTGTTGCCCCAGTCGAGGTGGACGAGGCGCATGTTGGCGTTGGCCCTCATGACATCGGCCACCTCGGCCGAGATGCCGCGGATGACGTCTAGGTCCGGCCCGACCACGCGGAATGCGACGGGGAAGCGGATCGGCGGGCCGAACACGATCTGGAGCACGCGCACCCGTGCCTCCGAGAAGCGACCCTCGTCGACGAGTTTCCGGACCTTGCCTCGCAGGACGTCGCGGGCGTGCGCATCCCCGGTCTGGACGACGATCTGCGCGAAGGCCGGATCGGGCAGTTCGGGGTCGAAGGACAGCACGAAGCGCGGCATGCCCTGGCCGATGTAGCTGGTGATCTCCCCAGCCTCGGGTAGGTCGCGCACGGCGGCCTCGACTTTCTTGACACTGGCCTCGGTGGTCGCGAAGGCCGAGCCCGTCGGCAGGGTCACCTCGACGATGAGCTCGGCCCGCTCGGAATTCGGGAAGAATTGCTGCTCGACCTTGCCCATGGCGACCACGGCGCCCGCGAACAGCGCAACGATGATGCCGGCGGCCATCCACTTGTGATCGACCGACGTCCGCACGACGCGGCGCAGGCGCTGGTAATTCCTCGTGGCGTAGATCGCCTCGTGGCCGCCATCAACCTTCTTGATGTTCGGCAGCAGCTTGACGCCGAGATAGGGCGTGAAGGTCACGGCCACGATCCAGGAGATGATCAGCGAGAACGACACCACCCAGAAGATGTTGCCGGCGTACTCGCCCGCGGTGGAGGCGGCGAAGCCCACGGGCAGGAAGCCGGCGATGGTGACGAGGGTGCCCGTCAGCATCGGCGCGGCGGTGGCGCTCCAGGCGTAGGTCGCCGCCTCGATGCGGTCGACTCCTTCCTCCATGCGCACCACCATCATCTCGATGGCGATGATGGCGTCGTCCACCAGCAGCCCGAGCGAGATGATCAGGGCGCCGAGCGTGATGCGGTCGAAATCGCGTCCGGTGACCATCATCACCACGAACACGGCCGAGAGCGTCAGGGGCACGGCCAGCGCCACGACGATGCCGACGCGGAAGCCAAGGGCGACGAGGCTCACGACGATCACCACCCCGAGTGCGGTGAAGAACTTGACCATGAACTCGTGGATGGCGTCGTCGATGACCTTGGCCTGGTCGGTGATCTTCGTGAACGTGATGCCCGTCGGCAGATCGTGGTGGATCGCCACCTCCTCGGCGTTCAGCGCTTCGCCGAGCTTGAGGCCGTTGAAGCCGGGCTTCATGACGAGGCCGAGCATTACGGCCGGCTCGCCGTCGTTGCGGATCGCGAAGACCTTCGGGTCCTCGTAGCCGCGCTTCACTTCGGCGATGTCGCCGAGCTTGAGGCTGCGGTCGCCAGCGGCCACCGGCAGGTTGCGGATCGCGTCGAGGCCGTCGATGGCCCCGTCGAGGCGCAGGTAGACCCGGGGGCCGGCGGTCTCGACGAAGCCCGCCGGTGTGACGTCGTTCTGGTTGGCGAGGGACTGCAGCAGCTGCTGGCCGTTGATGCCGAGCGTGGCGAGCCGCTGGTAGGAGATCTCGACAAAGATCTTCTGGGCCTGCTCGCCCAGGATGTTGATCTTCTCGACGCCGGCCACGCGCAGCAGGCGCTGGCGCAGGTCCTCGGCCCTCATGACGAGGTGGCGGTGCGGCAGGCCCTTCGCCTGGAGAGCGTAGAGCGAGAAGTAGATGTCCGAGAACTCGTCGTTGAACAGCGGCCCCATCACCCCGCGCGGCAGGCCCGAGGCCTGGTCGGAGAGCTTCTTGCGTGCCTGGTAGAACTCCGACTGAAGCTTCGCCGGCGGCATGTTGTCCTTGAAGAACACTTTCATCAGCATCAGGCCGGGCCGGACCGTGGTCTCGACCCGGTCGTAGTAGACGAGTTCCTGGAGGCGCTTTTCCAGCGGGTCGGCGACCTGCCGCTGCATCTCGTCGGTGGTGGCGCCGGGCCACGCGGCCGAAACGGCCATGGTCTTCACCGTGAAGGCCGGATCCTCGGCGCGCCCGAGCTTCTGGAAGGCAAAGAACCCGGCGGCCGTCAGCGCAAGGATCAGGAACAGCGTGACGGCCCGTTCCCGGACCGCCAGGGCAGAGAGATTGAAGCCGGTCACTTGGCGTCTCCCGTCATGCTGGCGGGCGCCTGACGGACCGTCTGGCCGGCCTTGAGGAGATGGGCGCCGAGCGACACGATCCGGTCGCCGGGGCTGAGGCCGGATGCGACCTCCGCGCTCTCTTCGGAGAGCCGCGCGATGCCGACCTTTTGGGCGGTGACGGTGCCGGTGGCCGTATCGAACCTCCAGACCGCCGAGCCGTTGCCTGCGTCGAACAGGGCTGCCAGCGGCACCTCGACCGGAGCCGCGCGTCCGGTCTCGGCGGCCTTGAGCCGAAGCGTCACGGTCGCGCCGAGCGGCGCGTCCTCGCCGCCGCCCGATAGGATGTACCGAGCCCGGTAGGTCCGGGTGGCCGGATCGGCGGTGGCCGACAATTCGCGCAGCCGCGCCGGGTAGGTCGCCTCGCCCTCGGCATAGAGCGTCGCCGAGGCCGCGCCCTTGGCGAGGCGCCGGCTCGCCTCGGGCAGGAAGACCTCCGCCTCGCGGGATCCATCGCGGGCGAGCTTGACCACGGTCTGGCCGGCGGCGACCACCTGACCGGGCTCGGACGGCACCTCCATCACTACGCCGTCGGCATCAGCCTGGAGCTCGGAATAGCCAGCCTGGTTGGAGATCTGGCTCGCCTGGGCCTCGGCGTTGGCGAACTGGGCGATGGCCGCATCCGCCGCGGCCTTGTTCCGGTCGTAGGTCTGCTTCGAGGTCCAGCCGTCGCCAACGAGCTTGCGGCTGCGCTCCTCGTCGGCCTTCGTCCTGATCATCTGCGCGCGGGCGGCCTCGACCGAGGCTCGGGCCGCGGTGAACGCCAGGGTAAAGTCGGTCCGGTCGAGGCGCATCAGCGGCTGGCCGCGCTTCACCCGGTCGCCCGGATCGACGAGGCGCTCGAAGATCTTGCCCCCGACCCGGAAGCCGAGGTTGCTCTCCGTGCGTGCCCGGACGACCCCGGTGTATCGCGAGTCCTTTCCCGTCCCGGGAGCGACCTCGATGGTCTGGACCAGCGGCGGCTCCGAAGGAACCGCGGTCTCGGCCGGCGAGCATCCGGCGAGGGCCAATCCTGTGAGCCCGAGCAACCATCTCGCATTCATCGCCCGTCTCCTCGCGACCAATCCACGGTCGTATTAAGATTATGACTAAAATCTATTATGGGGGTAGATCCGGCGTCAATGGTCCTGGGGCGCATGCGTGAGCGGAATCGCACAATGCGTCGTGATGTTCGGCTTGAAGGGGGTGCATAGGAGGCCGTTGCTCGACGGAGTTGACATTTAAAATGACGACAATAATCTATTTGTGGACGGGGATCGCGATGTCATCCCCGCGTCCGACGCCGGCCTACTATTGCTCGGGGACCCGACCGCCATGATCAAGCAATCCACAACGCCCCTCGGCAAGGAAGCCGAAGACTACACCCGCCGTTGGCTTCCCTCCGGCGAGATCGCCACTACCACCCTGAGGGACGGGACCCGCATCCGCTACGTTCGGGTGGGCCATGGACCAGAACTCGTCCTGATCCACACCGTGCGCACGCAACTCGACCTGTTCCAGCGCGTGATCCCTCTGCTTTCGCCGCACTTCACCGTCTACGCGCTCGACCTGCCAGGCTTCGGCTGGTCGGACCTCAAGCCGGGGCTGCCGAAGGACGAGCCCACCCTGCGGGCGGCTCTCAAGGAGTTCATCGCCAATCTCGGCATCGCGCGGCCGATCCTGGCGGGCGAATCTATCGGCGCGACGCTGTCGCTCTCGCTCGCAGCTGAGCTCGGGGACAAGGTCGAGCGCGTCTTCGCCTTCAACACCTACGATTACCTCCCGGGCCTGGAGCGGTCGAACCTCCTGGCCTCGATCATCATCAAGAGCGTGCGTGCGCCGGTCGTCGGTCCGGTCTTCGCGGCGCTGGAGAACCGGACCATCACCGGCGGCATCATGAGCGGGGGCTTTTCCGACCCGCGAAGCCTGCCCTCGGACCTCCTGGACGAGTATGCCCGAGTCGGCGCCCGCCCCGGCTACAGCAGAGCGGCGCGGACGCTCCTCAAGGCACTTCCAAGCTTCGTTGCCGCCCGTGCCCGCTACCGCTCCGTCAATGCGCCCGTCACGCTGGTCTGGGGCGACAAGGACTGGTCGACCCTCCAGGATCGCACCGGCGTCGAGAGAGCCGTGCCGTCGCCGACCGTCGTCACCCTCGAACGGACCGGGCACTTCAGTGCTCTGGAACGCCCGCAGGCCTGGGTCGACATCATCCTTGCGGCTACGGCGAAGGCCCGGGCTGTCGCCTGAGGGCCGGCGGACCGTCGCTCCTCATCCATGCCAGTCGCGGAGTTGGACCGATGAACGATCACATTACCTCGACCCCCGTCACGGTGGAGCACGTGACGCTCCGTTCGGCGAAGCCCTTCGAGACGGTCCGGGAGGCGCTGGAAGCCGCAGTGCCGCCCCTGGACCATACCTATGCCAAGCTCTTGCTGGACGGAAAGGTGGATGAGGCGCGCGACCGCCTCGAACGCCAGGCACCGCTCTCGATCTTCGGCGTGCGGGATCACGGCGGCCTGCTGCTCACGGCCGGCCTGACCCGCAAGGCCATCCAGTACGACATCGGCAATCCGCTCACGGCCAGCCGGATGACACGGCACGTTCTGGCCGCTGCCTTGTACGCGCCGATCCGAGTGCTCCTGCGTGAAGATGCCGAGGGCAACGTCGCGTTCGAGTACGACCGCCCGGCCACAACCTTCGGACAGTTCGGCAACCCGGACGTCGATCGCGTCGCGCGTGACCTGGATGCGCAACTCCGGACCACGCTCGCCGCTGCTGCCGGCTGAACAGGAGCAGCGCTGTTGCGATATCTGCTTGTCTGACTCGGATGAAAGCAATGAGCCTGACCGCGACCGCCAATGGACAAAACGGGATGCATTACGGCTGGATCGTCGCCGCGGTGACCTTCCTGACGATGCTGGTCACCGCGGGCGCCGTCGGCGCGCCGGGGGTCCTGATCGCACCGCTCGAACGCGAGTTCGGCTGGGCCAATGCCGACATCTCGTCGGCCCTAGCCATACGGCTCGTGCTGTTCGGACTCATGGGGCCGTTCGCGGCGGCCTTCATGAACCGCTTCGGCGTGCGGCGGGTGGCGGCCGTCGCGCTCGTCCTGATCGCCTGCGGGGTCGCCGGCTCCTTCGCGATGACGCAGATCTGGCACCTGCTGCTTTTCTGGGGCGTCATCGTGGGTCTCGGCACGGGGCTGACGGCCATGGTGCTCGGCGCCACCGTCGCCACCCGATGGTTCGTGGCCCGCCGCGGGCTGGTGCTCGGCCTGCTCACGGCGAGCACGGCGACGGGGCAACTGGTGTTCCTGCCGCTGCTCGCGTGGCTCACCGACCGTTACGGATGGCGCACGGCGCTCGCCTTCGTCCTCGTCATGCTGATGACGGCGACGGCCGCGGTCCTCGCGCTGATGCGCGACCGCCCGTCCGATCTCGGGCTTCGCCCCTACGGCGCCACGGCCGACGTCCCCCCGCCGCAGTCACCAGGGGGATTCGCGGCTATGCTGATGTCGCCGCTGCTGGCGCTGCGCGCGGCGTCGACCTCGCTGACCTTCTGGGTGCTGTTCGGAACGTTCTTCGTCTGCGGCGCCAGCACCAACGGCCTCGTCCAGACGCATTTCGTCTCGCTGTGCGGCGATTACGGCATCGCCGCCGTCACCGCCGCGGGCATGCTCGCGGTGATCGGCGTGTTCGACTTCGCCGGCACCGTCGGATCGGGCTGGCTCTCGGACCGTTACGACTGCCGCGTGCTGCTGTTCTGGTACTACGGACTGCGCGGCCTTTCCCTGCTCTACCTGCCGTTCTCCGATTTCACCTTCTACGGGCTTTCGTTGTTCGCGATCTTCTACGGCCTCGATTGGGTCGCCACGGTGCCCCCGACGGTGAAGCTCGTGGCCGACCGGTTCGGCGAGAACGCCAATCTCGTGTTCGGCTGGGTCTTTGCGGGACACCAGCTCGGCGCGGCAACCGCTGCCTATGGGGCCGGCTTCAGCCGGACCGTCTATGCGAGCTACCTGCCGGCCTTCTTCATCGCCGGCGCGCTTTGCCTGTTCGCGGCGGGGGCGCTGCTGCTGATCCGGGAGCGACCGCCTATCGCCGCGATTGCCCGGTGACGATACCCAGGATTGTAAGAACGCAGCTCTTCCAAAGTCCATCCGCCTGCAGGCAGTGTCCGCGTGAATGACCGCTTCTCGTCTTTGGCTCCCAGAAGCAGACGGACCGGGATCGACCCAACCCAGCCGTACGCCCCCGTCCACCACGCTGCCTCAGAGTGGACGTTCCGACCTTCTGCAATGGGTCCAGGCCGTGTCAAAACTCGCGAATTGGGGCTTTTGCGGTCGGGTGACGTTCCGGTCTCGCGAGATTGGTCTGTTCATCGCGTCGAACGGGTTCTTACGGTCGGGAGACGGCCAGTTTTTGGTTGAAAGCGCCTCCTGGACGGTTACTGGGCGTCTTTGGCGGACGATCCGAGCCTTCGCTCAGGTGGGGATCGCCGCCAGGAGCTTCCGGCTTCCCAGGATGTTGAGAACCCGCGTCAGATTGTAGGCCAGGACCTGGAGCGCCATCTCGGTCGAGACGCGCGGCAGGGTCTTGGTCAGGAAGTGCGTGGCCCCCATCCGCGCCTTCAGCGTGCCGAAGGGATGCTCGACCGTCTCACGCCGGACCCGCATGGCCAGCGGATCGCCGTCCAAGCGGCGCTGCACCGTCTCCAGCACATCCTCATGCTCCCAACGCGTCACCCGGCGCTCCCTGCCCGTCGTGCATTCCGCTTTCATCGGGCAGGCCTAGCACACGTTCGTCCAGTACCGATGAAGCGTCAGACCATTCTCCACCGTGGTGCAGCGGTGGGACAGCATCTCGCCCGCCGGGCACAGGTAGGCGTTCTGCTGAGGGCGGTAGAGGAAGTCCTCCTTACCGAAGCGTCCGGCGGCCTTGGCACCCGAGGTCATCGGCCGGGGCAGCGTGACGGAGATGCCGACGCGTTCGCAGGCGAGGATCTGTTCACTGGAATAATAGCCCCGGTCAGCCACCGCATCGAGCGTGTCCGTCTCCAGTGCCTGCTTGGCCCGTGCGGCCATTCCACTGAGCTGTGCCCGGTCCGAGCCGGCATTGGTGACGGCGTGCGAGACAATCAGATGATGCTCGGTCTCGACCGCCACCTGGACGTTATAGCCCACCAAGCCCGACCCGCGCCCGCTGGTCGCCATCGATCGCGCGTCGGGATCGGTCAGTGAGATCTGCCGGTCGGGCGCCGCTTTCATCTGCGCCTCCAGGCCGGCCAACCGCTCCATCTCCTGCCCGAGGCGGGCGATCTTCTCCTTCAGCCGCACCACTTTGGCGGCCAGTTCCGGTGTTGAACCGCGCCGGGTTTCCCGGAGGCCATTGGGTTTGAGTCAGGCTGCCAAGGTTTGTACCTCGGTCTGGGCATAATAGCGCGCTTCGGCCTCGGCGGGAGGGATATTCCCGATTGGTTGGAGCAGACGGCGGGTGTTGAACCAATCGACCCATTCGAGGGTGGCGAACTCGACGGCCTCGAACGACCGCCACGGGCCACGCCGATGGATCACCTCGGCTTTGAACAGGCCGTTGATCGTCTCGGCCAGCGCGTTGTCGTAGCTGTCGCCGACGCTGCCGACGGACGGCTCGACGCCCGCCTCCGCCAGCCGCTCGGTGTAGCGGATCGACAGGTATTGTGAGCCCCTGTCGCTATGGTGCACGCGCCCGCCGTCCTAGACGGGACGACGCTCGTGCAGGGCCTGCTCCAAAGCGTCGAGTACGAAGGCGGCGTGGGCGGTCCGGGAGACCCGCCAGCCGACGATGCGGCGGGCGAAGACGTCGATCACGAAAGCCACGTAGACGAAGCCAGACCAGGTCGCGACGTAGGTGAAGTCGCTGACCCACAGGGCGTTGGGGCGCGGTGCCTTGCACTGCCGGTTGACCCGGTCGAGCGGGCACAAAGCGGCCGGATCTGGGATCGTCGTCCGGACTGTCTTACCCCGCACGACACCCTTCAGCCTCATCGCCCGCATCAGCCGCGCCACCGTGCACCGAGCCACCACGATCCCGTCCCGGCCGAGCTGACGCCAGACCTTGCGCAGGCCGTAGACGTGGAAGTTCGCCTCGAACACGCGCTGGATCTCGACCATCAGCGCCGCGTCGCTCCTGGCCCGTGTCGGCAGCTTGCCGGGGTCGGCACGCCGCGCGGCATAGGCATGGTACGTCGACGGGGCGATCGGCAGCACTCTGCAGATCGGCTCGACCCCGTAGGCATCGCGGTACTCGTCGATGAACGCCTTCATCGTTTGAAAGGGCGGTCGAGCTCGGCAAACGCAAAATATGCGCTGGCTTTCCGGAGGATCTCGTTGGCCTGACGCAACTCGCGGTTCTCCCGCTCCAGCGCCTTGATCCGCTCGCGCTCCTCCGTGCTCGGGCCGCCCCGTTGTCCCGTGTCCCGCTCGGACTGACGGATCCAGTTCCGGAGCGTCTCGCCCGAACAGCCGATCTTGGCCGCGATCGAGCTGATCGCCGCCCATTGCGAGGCATGCTCGCCTTGGTGGTCCAGGACCATCCGCACCGCGCGGGCACGAACCTCAGGGGAATACGGTGGGGTTCGCTTCGTCATCGCTCCATCCTCTCAAGAGTTGGAGCCTCCGGGAAATCCGGAGCGGTTCAGACCGAGGCGGGCTTGGCGAATGCCGATCGGCTTTGGCGAAACGAAATGACGCGCCGCTACGGCCCTGATGGCGTGCTGCTGTACGGCTACGAGAAAGAGCGCAGGGGCGCTCTGGGCTCGTGCCTTCGACAGACGTTCGAGGCGCGGCGGGATGCGGTATCGGCTTGGAGATACGAGCGCCGGCCGGCTGTGCGGAATTGAGAAGACAGGCGCAATCGGCGTTGGCCGAAGAAGAAGCGCTCGCAGCGCGCCAGACAGCAAGCACCTGAAAAACAATATCTTCTGAGATTGCAACGCGTTCGGCGTTGAATGACGTGCCCTACGGGATTAAAATGCAAAATAATTCAAAATAAATTAAGAGCTGGAATTTTTTCGATTTCTCGTTTCATAGCGACAAGGTCGTAATCACCGTAGTTGTTGCCGACAGAACGGTTAGCATGTCCAGTAATGGAATCAGCTATATTCGGTGCTAATGCATAATTGCGCGACAGGGTTTTGAAACGATGTCGCCAAGAATGGCTCGGCGACAGTCGCAAGTCCGTCAGGCCCAAATCTCTTACCCACCGGCCCAAAAATCTTAGTGCCATTCCCGCCGCGGTTGCCAAACTTGTCCGGCTTTAATTGGGAAAATAACGGCCCCCTTCCCTGCCTGTGGACAAAGTCAAGAAAGCCGGCCGCGATCACTGCGGGATGCAGTGGGACTGTCCGTTCCGACCCTACGGTTTTAAGCGAACCGGCCTCAGCATCGAAACGCATAGAGGGCACACCATCGATCTCACGAATATCCTCAGCCCGCAGTTGACATACTTCAGGCAGGCGAGCTCCTGAGTAAGCACACAGCCACGGTACCCAACGGCGCACCGGGTCGCCCTGGCCTTCTGCCGCCTTTAAAATTGTAAGGGCTTCCGCCTCGGTGAAGCTACGGATGCCCTGGCCAGCTTTCTTTTTGACGCTGATCGCAAGTCCTGCAGTTGGATTAGCCGGCAAAAGTCGATTGCTGACGCCCCACTGCAGAATCGTACGCACCGGCGCGAGCTTGGCGTCATTGATCGTTTTCGGCTTGCGGCGACGAGGCTGTTTTTCCAGGCAATGACGTTTTCTGGGGTCACCTGCGAAGCGTCGTTGTGACCAATGAACGATGCAAAATCATGGATCACGCGCTTCCACTCGTAGAGGGTTTTTTCGGTCGGGCCTCTTTCGGCGGCCCACCCAGTCACGAGTTCGATAAAGGTGACAGCTGGGCGGGCCACGGACACCTGTGCTGGCACTTCGCCGACGTTTGTCGCAACTGGCGATCCGAAGATGGGCCCGTCAAACTCCCCCCGCGCGTAGCGTGCGAGGGTCAGGCTCCCTTGCTGCACGGCGGCAGCGATGGCTTTGGCGAGTTTGAGGTGGTCCTCTTCTCCAACGAGGAGACCGTGCCGCTTGAGGAGGGCTGTCGCCTGCTGAAGGCACCAATCCTCCATGGCGGACTGACCACTCTCGACGCTCGCCTTCGCCTCCCGAATCAGTGACGCACCCAAGTCGGGCTGCTGCGACCAGCCCCGACGACGCGGGGACCAGAGCTTATAGCCTAACTCAGTGCGCCAGAAGGTCTGCCGGCTGGGCTCGTCGCGATAGAGGCCGATCCAATGTTCGTAGAAAGGGGCAGCGAGTTCGTGTGCCTCGCGCTCGCTCAAGTGGCGTGGGCCTGCCCGCAATGCCGCCCAACGCTGCTCCAACTCCATGAGACCGACAGCGTGCAGCCGCTTTGCCTCGACGGGGTCTTTAGTGCCGAGGGTGACCTTCTCCTCGCGCTTGCCAACGAGCGCCCGTAAGTCGAGCGGCACAGCACGGCGCAGGTAGTACGAGGCGGTCTTGAGATGCTTCCAGGGACGCGGCGTCATCAACGCCATTGTACCAACCGGGCAGCCTAAGTCTCTGAATCTGCTATTTCGTTTTGCGGATCAGCGGCTTAGCCGGCTGATGGTGCCCAGGAAAGGACTCGAACCTTCACCTCTTGCAAGACTGGTACCTGAAACCAGCGCGTCTACCAATTCCGCCACCTGGGCGTGCGGGCCGGGCCGATGGCCTGGGGCTCGAACGTGCGGCATCGTTTAGGGGGCTCTTGGGGTTGCGTCAATCGGATGTTTGGCGGTGTGGGCCGGTCCGTGCGGCGGCACTGGCGTTGTGCGGGCTTTCGTGTATGGTCCGCGCCGCCTCGACCCGGTGACGGGCGGGGCTTGAACCGCTTGCGCGCGACCCTGCTGGACGACATCCCGGCAGCGGCCGAGCCGCAGGCTGCAGCGCCTCCCGAGGGGAGGTCGCTCGTCCGACACACCCCACACCGAAAGGCCTGCGATGTCGATCTCGGCAGAGCGCAAGACCGCGCTCATCAAGGAATACGCCACAGGTGGCAAGGATACCGGTTCGCCGGAGGTCCAGGTCGCCATCCTCACCGAGCGGATCACCAACCTGACCGGCCACTTCAAGACCCACGGCAAGGACAACCATTCCCGCCGCGGCCTCCTGAAGATGGTCTCGCAGCGCCGCTCGCTGCTCGACTACGTCAAGCGCAAGGACGAGCCGCGCTACCGCTCGCTGATCGAGCGCCTCGGCATCCGCCGCTGATTTTTTGACAGTTTGCGCGGCCCCTCATTCGGGGCCGCGTTTCGAAAAGGGCTGTCCGGACATGGGTCCGGCCGGACCACCACCGGGCGACTTCGAGGCGCGACGCTCAGGGCAGGATCGCGAGAGGCTTCTTCAGACGGAGCCTCTCGCCGTCTTGCCCCTGGCGGCGCCGGGTTCGCCCGCCGCATGAAGGCAAGGATAAAAAAGAATGTTCGACGTCCAACGTGAAGAACTGATGTGGGGCGACCGCAAGCTCGTCCTCGAGACGGGCAAGATCGCCCGCCAGGCCGACGGCGCCGTGCTCGCCACCTACGGCGAGACCACCGTGCTCGCCACCGTCGTCGCGGCGAAGGAGCCGAAGGTCGGCATCGACTTCATGCCGCTCACCGTGAACTACCAGGAGCGCGCCTACGCCGCCGGCCGCATCCCCGGCGGCTACTTCAAGCGCGAAGGCCGCCCCTCCGAGAAGGAGACGCTGGTCTCCCGTCTGATCGACCGTCCGATCCGTCCGCTCTTCATCGAGGGCTGGCGCAACGACACCCAGGTCACCGTCACGGTTCTCAGCCACGACCTCGAGAACGATCCAGACATCGTCGCGATGGTGGCGACCTCCGCCGCCCTGACGCTGTCGGGCATCCCGTTCATGGGTCCGATCGGCGCGGCGCGCGTCGGCTGGCTCAACGGCGCCTACAAGCTGAACCCGGCCGTCAACGAGACCAAGGAAGAGTCGACCCTCGACCTCATCGTCGCCGGCACCACCGACGCCGTGCTGATGGTCGAATCGGAGGCCAAGGAGCTCTCCGAGGACGTGATGCTCGGCGCCGTGATGTTCGGCCACAAGCATTTCCAGCCGGTGATCGAGGCGATCATCCGTCTCGCCGAGAAGGCCGCCAAGGAGCCGCGCGATTTCTCCCCGCCGGAGAACGCCGAGGCCGAGAAGGCCGTGCTCGAGATCGGCGAAGCCGAGCTGCGCGAGGCCTACAAGAAGACGGTCAAGCAGGAGCGCTACGCCGCCGTCGACGCCGTGAAGGCGAAGGTTGTCGCCGCGCTCTGCCCGTCGGATGGCGAGCAGAAGTTCTCGCCTGAGAAGGTCAAGGCCGCCTTCAAGGAGGCGCAGTCCAAGGTCGTGCGCTGGAACGTGCTCGACACCGGCTCGCGCATCGACGGTCGCGACCTCAAGACGGTCCGCCCGATCGTCTCCGACGTCGGCGTGCTGCCGCGCGCCCACGGCTCGGCGGTGTTCACCCGCGGCGAGACCCAGGCCTTCGTGGTCGCCACCCTCGGCACCGGCGAGGACGAGCAGTTCATCGACGCGCTGGAAGGCACCTACAAGGAGCGCTTCCTGCTCCACTACAACTTCCCTCCCTATTCCGTCGGCGAGACCGGCCGGATGGGGTCTCCGGGACGCCGCGAGATCGGCCACGGCAAGCTCGCCTGGCGCGCGATCCGGCCCGTGCTGCCGCCGGCGCACGAGTTCCCCTACACGATCCGCGTGGTCTCTGAGATCACCGAGTCGAACGGCTCGTCCTCGATGGCCTCGGTCTGCGGCGGCTCGCTGTCGCTGATGGATGCGGGCGTGCCCCTGCGCCGTCCGGTCGCCGGCATCGCCATGGGCCTCATCCTCGAGGGTGAGCGCTTCGCGGTGCTGTCCGACATCCTCGGCGACGAGGATCACCTCGGCGACATGGACTTCAAGGTGGCCGGCACGGACGAGGGCATCACCTCGCTCCAGATGGACATCAAGATCGCCGGCATCACCGAGGAGATCATGAAGGTCGCCCTCGCCCAGGCGAAGGACGGACGCGCGCACATCCTGGTCGAGATGGCCAAGGCCCTGACCGCGGCCCGCCCGGAACTCGGCGAGTACGCCCCGCGCATCGAGACGATGCAGATCCCCACCGACAAGATCCGCGACGTGATCGGCACCGGCGGCAAGATCATCCGCGAGATCGTCGAGAAGACCGGCGCCAAGATCAACATCGAGGACACCGGCATCGTCAAGATCGCCTCGTCCGACGGCAATGCGATCAAGGCGGCCTACAATTGGATCCGCTCCATCGTCGCCGAGCCCGAGGCCGGCACGATCTATGACGGCACCATCGTCAAGATCATGGAGTTCGGCGCGTTCGTGAACTTCTTCGGCGCCAAGGACGGCCTCGTCCACATCTCCGAACTCGCCCCGCAGCGGGTCGCCAAGGTCGGCGACGTCGTGGCCGAAGGCCAGAAGGTCAAGGTCAAGTTTTTGGGCGCCGACGACCGCGGAAAAATCCGCCTCTCGATGAAGGTCGTCGACCAGGAGACCGGCGAGGACCTCACCGAGAAGCTCAAGGCCGAGCGCGCCGCCCGCGGCGAGCCCGAGCCGGAAGAGCGTGAGCGCGAGCCGCGCGGCGATCGTGACCGCGGCCCCCGCCGCGAGCGCGGCCCCCGTCGCGACTGAGCTTCTGGCTCAGACGGTGATCCGATGAAGCGCGGTCCCTCGGGGCCGCGCTTTTTCTTTGGGGCCAAGCCATGTGTCCGGCTCATCTGTCGGTCCGGAATCGACGGAAGTTCCGAAAAGTATCGGCAAAGCTGCCGCTTTATCCCGATCTAGTTAATCCAATAAATAATATAAAGATTTTGAGAGTGTTGCCGGATTATGGCTAAGCTTGCGAGCGTTCATCTTGGTAAAACAGGGGGGCGTTCATGCTTAGGACTAGCAACGGACCATTGCGCCTTGTGATGGCACTTGCCGGTTATACCAGTCTGGCAAGTATTCCCTGCGCTATCGCGACGTCCGCCCTGGCTCAACCGCTTCCGGCCGTGCAGGCGGTCCATCCCGGGCCGCAGGCCGCATCGGTCGGCGGCGTGACGCTCGACATGATCAGCGTGGCTGGAACGGGCGGCGGCGTCATCGTCGACAGTTCCGGCGCCCAAGTCGGCTACATCGCCAAGCGGCTGCGTTCGGCGACGAAGACCGATACGGCGCTGATCGATACGCCGCAGGCGATCTCCATCGTCACCCAGCAGCAGATCCGCGACCAGAACGTCCAGAGCATCGGCGAAGCGCTGCGCTACGTCCCCGGCGTCTCCGTGGCGCAGGGCGAGGGTCACCGCGACGAGATCCTCATCCGCGGCCAGCGCACGACCGCCGACTTCTTCGTCAACGGCATCCGCGACGACGCCCGCTATTTTCGCGATCTCTACAACACCCAGCGCATCGAGGTGCTGAAAGGCCCCAACGCGATGATCTTCGGCCGCGGCGGCGGCGGCGGCATCGTCAACCGGGTGCTCAAGGAAGCGGACGGTGTGCCGATCCGCGAAGTCCTGGTGCAGGGCGGCCAGTTCTTCAACAAGCGCGTGGCTTTGGATGTCGGCGACCGCGTCTCCGACACGGTCTTCTTCCGCCTCAACGGGGTGTTCGAGGACACCGAGACCTACCGCGACTTCATCGACGTCCGCCGCTACGGCGTGAATCCGACGATGACCTTCCTGCTCGGGCCGCAGACGACCCTGCGTCTGTCCTACGAGTACTTCTCGGACAACCGCATCGCGGATCGCGGCATCCCCTCGCAGTTCGGGCGTCCCTGGCGCTACCGCGAAAACACCAGCACGCTCTTCGGCGCGCCCTTCATGTCGAACGGCTTCGTCGACGCCCATATCGGCACCGCGCAGCTGGATCACGTCTTCGAAAACGGTGTGATCATGCGCAGTCAGTCGCGCATCGCCGACTACGCGAAGTATCATCAGAACGCCTACCCGAACGGTCCCGTCAATGCCGACGAGACATCGTTCGTGATGCGCGGCTATGGCAGCCAGACCGACCGTACGAACTACTTCAACCAGACCGACTTCACCTACAAGTTCGACACCGGACCCATCGCCCATACCGTGGTTGCCGGTGTGGAACTCGGTTACCAGGAGGGGGTCGATTTCCGGCGCGACTTCATCTGGAACGCGACCGGCAGCCGCAATCTCCCCGTCAATCCCTTCATGCCGACCACGACGGAGGGGGCGGTCCTCCGGAACCTCGCCACCGGTCGAAACAACACCTATCGGCTCGGCGTGGTCTCCGCCTTCGTCCAGGACCAGATCGAGATCAGCGAACATCTGCAGTTCATCGTCGGCGGACGTTTCGACCGCTTCGACTTCGAATCGCGCGACCGCCGTCCCGACCCCGCGACCGGCCTGCCCAGCCAACCCAACGCCCGCGTCGACAACCTCGTTTCGCCGCGCGTCGGCGTCGTGGTGAAGCCGCTGCCGGAGCTGGCCTTCTACAGCAGCTATTCGGTCTCCTTCCTGCCGAGCGCGGGCGATCAGTTCCGCGTGCTGGACCCGACGACCGCGCTGTCCGTGCCCGAGCGGTTCGAGAATATGGAAATCGGCGTGAAGTACGACATCACGCCGACCTTCCAGTTCACGGCCGCGCTGTTCAACCTCGACCGCGACAACCAGCCGATCCCGTCATCCACCGAAGCGGGTTTCTCCGCCGGCCTCGGCCAGACACGCACCCAGGGCATCGAGATCGGCTTGGCGGGCTACGCGACCGATTGGTGGCAGATCTCCGGCGGCTACGCTTATACCGAGCCGCGCATCCTCGCCGATCTGGACGACGACGGCGACACGATCGCGGCGGGCAACCTCGTCGGCGGCGTTCCGCTCAATACTTTCAGCCTGTGGAACAAGTTCGACATCAACGCCCAATTCGCCGTCGGCGTCGGCTATATCTATCAGGATCCCAGCTTCGCATCGTCGGACAACACGGTGCGCCTGCCGAGCTTCTCGCGGTTCGATGCCGGTGTCTTCTACCAGATCAACGAGTCGATGCGGGCCCAGGTGAACATCGAGAACGTCTTCGATCGGCGCTACGTCGTCTCGGCACACAACAACAACAACATCCTCCCCGGCGCGCCGAGGACGGTCCGCGTGCAGCTGATCGCACGGTTCTGAGGGCGGCGAGGGGCAGGGCCTGGAGCCTGCCCCTCGCGTGCGTCCGGAGCCGAATCGCTGTATCGGCTGCCCGCACCGGCGTAGGTGGTGTCGCGAGGCGCCGCGCCTCTTGCAAGGGCGCCGATCACGGAGCCGGCCATGACCGACGACCTCGTCTTCTACACCCACCCGATGTCCCGCGGCCGGATCGTGCGCTGGATGCTGGAGGAGGTCGGGCAGCCGTATCGCACGGAGATCATGGGCTTCGGGACGACGACCCGGCAGCCCGGTTATCTCGCCATCAACCCGATGGGGAAGGTGCCCGCGATCCGCCACGGCGACGCCGTGGTGACGGAATGCGCCGCGATCCTCGCCTATCTTGCCGACGCCTTTCCCGGGGCCTGCCTCGCGCCGCCCGCGGGCGACCGGGCGCGCGGGCCGTATTACCGCTGGCTGTTCTTCGGGGCCGGCCCCGTCGAGGCGGCGGTCGTGAACAGCGTGCTCAAGGTCGAGGTGCCGGACGATCCGCAGATGCGCGGCATGGTCGGCTACGGCAGCCTGGAGGCGGTGCTCGATACCCTGGAAGGCGCGGTATCGCAGACCGAGTATCTCGCCGGCGACCGCTTCAGCGCGGCCGATCTCTATATCGGCGCGCATCTCGGCTGGGGCATGCAGTTCGGCACGATTCCGAAGCGTCCCGCCTTCGAGGCCTATGCCAGCCGGCTCTACGCCCGTCCCGCCGCGGTCAGGGCGCGGGAGATCGACGACGCGCTGATCGCCGAGCAGAAGGCCGCTGCGCCGTCGTCGTAGGGGCCGGCCCTGGCCCCTACCCCTTCGCGAAGGCGATCAGGTCCTGGCTCAGCCGGTCCTTGTGGGTCGCGTAGAGCCCGTGCGGCGCGCCTTCGTAGACCTTCAGCGTCGCCCCCGGGATCGCCTCCGCCGCCCGCTTGCCGCTGACGGCGAAGGGCACGACCTGGTCGTCGTCGCCGTGGATCACCAGGGTCGGCTTGTCGAAAGCCTTCAGGTCCTGCCGGAAATCGGTGGTGCCGAAGGCGTCGACGCAACGGAGCGTCCCGCGCAGGCCCGCCTGCAGCGCCATCTGCAGCGTCCATTGCTGCAGGCCCTCCGAGACCGCGATGCCGGGCCGGCCGACCCCCAAAAAGGTCTTGCCGAAATCGACGAAGAACTGGGCGCGGTCGGCGGAAATGCCCTGCTTCATGCCGTCGAACACCGAGCCGTCGACGCCGTCGGGATTGTCCGGGCCCTTCAGCAGGTAGGGCGGCACGGCGCCGACCAGCGCGGCCGCGCCGATGCGGGCAGTGCCGTGGCGGCCGATGTAGCGGGCGACCTCGCCGCCGCCCATGGAGAAGCCGACGAGCACGGCGTTCGACAGGTCGCCGTGCTCGATCACCGCGGCGAGGTCGTCGGCGAAGGTGTCGTAATCGTAGCCGCCGCCCGGCTGGCTCGACCGGCCGAAGCCGCGCCGGTCGTAGGCGATGACGCGAAACCCCGCCTCGGCCAGCGCCTGGGACTGGTAGTCCCACATGTCGGCGTTGAGCGGCCAGCCGTGGATCAGCACCACCGGGCGGCCCGCGCCCCAGGACTTCACGTAGAGTTCGGTTCCGTCCTGCGTCGTGATCGTCGGCATGGTTCCTCCTGCGGTGTCATGGCCGGGCTGTTCGTCCGAGGGGAACGCACGTGGCCGGTCCGCGTTCGCCCGGCGTTACCGTGATCCGACCGCGGCGCGATGACCGCGCCGTGGTCGTCCGCCGCACGCGCGGCGTCCATCTACGCACCCGGAGAGCACGCCCGATGGCGAACGAGTTGATCGAGGAGATTTTCAGCGGCGAGCCGAATATCGGCTTCACGGAGCGGGCCGTGTCGGTGGCTCTCGGCCTCGGCATCGCCGCCGCCGCCGCCCAGCCCCGCCCGAACCAGTGGCTCAGCCTCGCCGCGCTCGTCGTCGGCGTGGGGCTGGCGGTGCGCGGAGCCACGGGTCATTGCCCGGTGAAGGCGGTGCAGGGCGGCCGCTCGGCGATCTGAGGCGAGAGAGTTCGTTCTCGAAGCCCGAACCACCTCTCCTGGGCGCATGAAGCGGCAGCGGAATGCGACCCGGGGAAGGGCATCGGTGTCGGGACAAGGCAAAAAGAAAGGGCGCCGGATCCGATCCGGCGCCCTCTCCTGTTCCGTGCCGGCTTGCGTCAGAGCGACGTCGAGCGGGTCCGGCCGGCGATGAAGCCGTAGATGGCGAGGACGACGATCGCGCCGACGATCGCGCCGATGAAGCCCGCGCCCTGATTCGGCCCATACCAGCCGAGCGCCTGGCCGAGGAAGGTGGCGACGAAGGCGCCGACGATGCCGAGGATGGTGGTCAGGATGAAGCCCGAGGGCTCCTTGTCGCCCGGCATGATGAACTTGGCGATGACACCGGCGAGAAAGCCGATGATGATGGTCCAGAGAATGCCCATGGCTGCTGTGTCCTAGACGTAGGGATATGCGGCTCCGCTCGAAGCGACATGCTTGGTGCGACTTGGCCGTACAATGGTGCGAGAACGCGGCGGCTGCCCTCGGAGTTGCGCCGCGCTGCGAATTTGTGTCGCGATGCGGCACGCGCGCCGGGGCTCTTTACGCGGGGCGGCCGGAGGGGTCAGAGAGCACCGTTCTTCCACGACGAGGTCCAGACCTGCGATGACGATCGAGCGTTTCGAAAAAGGCCCGCGCATGAGCCAGGCCGCCGCCACCGGCGACATGGTCTATCTCGCGGGGCAGGTCGCGGCCGACACGGTGGGCACCGGCGTCACTGCGCAGACCCAGCAGGTGCTGGAGCAGATCGACCGCCTGCTCGCGGCGGCCGGCAGCGACAAGAGCCGCATCCTCTCGGCCACGATCTACCTCGCCGACATGGCGGGCTTCCCCGAGATGAACGCCGCCTGGGACGCCTGGGTCGACCGCGACGAACCGCCGGCCCGCGCTACCGTCGAGGCGAAGCTCGCCGGCCCGGCCTATCTCGTCGAGATCGTCGTCGTCGCCACGCGGTCCGCGCGGTGAGGCCCCCGCTGCGCCGTGCCATCATCGCCGTCCTCGCGCTGGTCGCACAGGGCCTCGGCGGGCCGGCGCGCGCGGCGGACCGGGTGATCGCGATCTACAACTGGTCGGACTACATCGACCCCAAGGTGCTCGACGCCTTCACCAAGGAGACCGGCATCACGGTCGTCTACGACACCTACGACAGCAACGAGGTGCTCGAGACGCGGCTGCTCGCGGGAAAATCCGGCTACGACGTGGTCGCCCCCTCCGGGCCGTTCCTGCAGCGGCTGATCCGGGCCGGCGTGTTCCAGCCCCTCGACAAGGCGAAGCTGCCGAACCTCGTCAACGTCTGGCCCGAGATCGCCGGACGGCTGCAGGCCTACGACCCCGGCAACGCCTACGCCGTCGACTACATGTGGGGCACCACCGGCATCGGCCTGAACCTCGACATGGTGCGCGAAAAGCTCGGCCCCGATGCAGCGCTGAATTCCTGGAGCCTCGTCCTCAACCCGAGCACGATGAACAAGCTCAAGGAGTGCGGGGTGATGATGATCGACAGCCCCGAGGACCTGATCCCTTCGATCCTGCCGTTCTACGGGCCGAAGATGGACCCCAAGCGCTGGGACGACATCTCGAAGGTCACCGACGCCCTCTACAAGGTCCGCGGATCGATCCGGAAGTTCCACTCGTCGGAATACATCAACGCGCTGGCCAACGGCGATATCTGCGTCGCGGTCGGCTATTCCGGCGACGTGCTGCAGGCGAAGAAGCGCGCGGAGGAGGCCAAGAACGACGTCAAGATCGCCTACCAGATCCCGCGCGAGGGCGCGGAGATGTGGTTCGACACCTTCGCGATCCCGAAAGACGCGCCGCACGCCGCCGACGCGCACGTCTTCCTGAACTACATGCTCCGGCCCGAGGTGGCGGCGGCGAACACCGACTTCGTCTCCTATGCCAGCGGCAACCTGCCGGCGAAGAAGCTGGTGAAGCCGGAGATCCTGGCCAATCCCGGCATCTACCCGGACGAGGCCACCATGCAGCGCTTCGTCGTCAACACCGCCTGGGTCGACCAGACCCAGCGTTTCGTGACGCGCTTGTGGACCCGGATCCGCACGGGGCGGTGAGGGTCTCTCTCCTCCCCCTTGTGGGGAGAAGTTGGAGGTGGGGGTGGTTCCGCCTGCCGGCGTCGGACCAAGCGGAGCCACCCCCACCCTCGGTCCCTGCCCACAAGGGGGAGGGAAGAGTGCGGCCCACGAAAAAGCCCGGCGCTCGCGCACCGGGCTCGACGCTTAACTCACAAAAAATCAGTCCTTGAGATCGGCCGGCACCTTGCCGCCGTTCTCTTCGAGCTTCTTGATGACCTGCTTGTGCAGCCAGACGTTCATCGTGGCCGAGTCGTTCTTGTCGCCGGTGTAGTGAAGTTCGTCGGCGAGCTTCTGGCGGGCGCCGAGGCTCGAATCGAGGTCGATCAGCTTCAGCAGGTCGACGATCGAGGTCTTCCAGTTCAGCTTCTGCGGGTTGTCGGCGGCGAGTTTGGCGAGGTTCGCCTCGATGTCGATCGAGCCGGGGGCCGCGGTGGTGCCACCGCCGGTCGAGGCGGGAGACGCGGCCGTGTCGCTGCCCGTGGAGGTCGGGGCGTCGGCGGGTTTCGCCTGGGCGTCGGAGCTGCCTCCGAACGGGTGGAGGATCTTGCTGACGATGCTGCCGAGAAAGCTCATGGCGGAGTCCCTTGATTTGTGCCGCGCGATTGCAGTTTGCGAGCCGCCGTTAACGAAACCGTGAGGCCGGGTGTTCCGCGCAAATACCCGCGCCGGCGCACCCTCGGGCTTTCCGTCGCGCGCCGCGGGCACATTCCGGCTTGACGTTTCGGGGGGCCGTGCGATGGGGGCGAGGCGTTTCTCTTGGAACCGGTGAGCCGATGCGTCTCCTCCTCAGCGCCGTGGCGGTCCTTGCCGGGCTTCTCGGCCCCCTGCCCGCCTCGGCCGAGCCGGTACCGGTGCGCGTCGGCGTGATCCCGGTGATCGGCGCGGCGCCGGTCTTCGTGGCGCGGGGCGAGGGCTGGCTGAAGGAGGCGGGGCTGGAGCCGACTTTCACCACCTTCGAATCCGGCCCGAACATGATCCAGGCGCTCGCGTCCGGCACCATCGACGTCTACGTCGCCGGCATCGCGCCGCTGGCGGTGGCCCGCACCAAGGGCATCGACGTCCGCGTGGTCGCCGCCACCGCCGTCGAAGAGATGGTGTTCGTCGCCGGTCCGAAGCTCGCGCCGTACTTCGCCAGCGCACCCAGCAAGGCCGAGGCCTTCAAGGCGTTCCGGGCCAAGGAGGGCCGCGCCGCCCGCCTCGCCACGCAGCCGCCGGGCTCGGTGCCGAACACCACCCTGCAGCACTGGCTCTGGCAGGTGGCGAAGGCCGACAAGGCCGACGCCGAGGTGGTGCCGATGGGCATCGACGCGACGCAGCAGGCGGTGCTGGCCGGCGCCATGGACGGCGCCTCGATCCGCGAGCCGGCGCTGACCATCGTCCAGCTGCGCAACCCGGCGATCAAGCTGATCGCCACGGGGGGCGAGATGTTTCCCGACCAGCCCGGCACGGTGGTCGCGGTCTACGGAAAGTTCGCCGACAAGAACCCCGCCGCCGTCGAGGGCCTGGTGAAGGCGCTGGTGCGCGCCACCGACCTCCTGAAATCCGACCCGGCCCGGGCCGCGCCGCATGTCGAGGCGGCGCTCGGCAAGGGTATCACCGACGTCGCCACCATCCAGAAGGCGATCTCCTCGCCGGCCGCCAAATTCATCACCGACCCGCGCACGATCATCGCCGCGACCAAGGCGATGCAGGCCTATCAGGTCACCATCGGCACGCTCGACAAGGAAGCGCCGACCGAGGGGCTGTTCGATTCGAGGCCTTATGAGAAGGCCGTGAAGCCTTAAGTGCCGGCTCGCTTCGCTTCCCCGTTGACCGCGTCGGTGCGGCCCCACTCCGTCATTGCGAGCGCAGCGAAGCAATCCAGGGCCACGCACGCGACGTCGGCGCGTCGGCCCTGGATTGCTTCGCCTGCGGCTCGCAATGATGGGGATTGGGTTGGGGGCTCCGCCGCATGATCCGCCTCCGCGCGACCGGCCTCGCCCTCCTCGGGCTCCTCGCCTTCCTCTGCGTGTGGGAGGCCGCGCCCCGGCTCGATCTCGTCAACCCGGCCTTCCTGCCGCCGCCCTCGACGATTCCCGCCGCCCTGCTCAAAGAGATCGCGAGCGGGGCCTGGCTCGTGGCGGTGATCGAGAGCCTGAGCCACTACGTGGTCGGCCTCGGCGTCGGCGCGGGCGCGGGCATGGCGCTCGGCATCGTCGCGGGCATGTTCCGGTCCTTCGAGAACCTGACCGCCTGGGTCGTGCGCCTGCTGCGGCCGATCCCCGGGCTCGCCTGGGTGCCGTTCGCCATCATCTGGTTCGGCGTCGAGCCGCGGGCGGCGGTGTTCATCATCGCCGTCGGCGTGTTCTGGATCGTGTTTTTTGCCACGCAAGGCGCGGTGCGGAGCGTCGACCGGGATCTCGTCGAGGTGGCGCAGGCCTTCGGCTACCGCTCGGCCTGGTCGCGTCTCACAAAAATCCTGCTGCCGGCGGCGACGCCCGGCATTCTGGTCGGCCTGCGCACGGCGCTCGGCCAGGCCTGGATGGCGGTGGTGGCCGCCGAGATCTTCGGGGTGCCCGGCATCGGGCAGCGCATGATGCAGGCGTCGTCGCTGCTCTCCACCGACATCGTGGTGGTCTACATGCTGACCATGGCCGCCCTCTACGGCCTGTTCGACACCGCCTTCGTCGCTCTACAGGGCTGGCTATTGCGGTGGCGGCCATGAGTCCGATTATCGACATCAAAGGCCTGAGCCTCGCCTATGAGCGCGACGGGCGGCAGAACGTCATCCTGAAAGAGCTCGACCTCGCGATCCCGCGCGGGCAGTTCCTGGTGATCGTCGGCGAGTCCGGGGTGGGCAAGTCGACGCTGCTGCGCGTGCTGATCGACCTCGCCAAGCCCAGCGGCGGCACGGTGATCGTGAACGCCGACCCGGCGAACGAGACGCCGATGGCGCTGGTGTTTCAGGATGCGCGCCTGCTGCCGTGGCGGAAGGTGCTGGCGAACGTCGCCTTCGGCCTGGAGCGCCTGGGGATTCCGAAGCCCGAACGCTGTGCGCGTGCGAAGAAAATGCTGTCGCTGGTGGGCCTCGGCGACCTCGGAGGGCGCTGGCCGCACCAGCTCTCCGGCGGCCAGCGCCAGCGCGTGGCGCTGGCCCGCGCGCTCGCCGTCGAGCCCGAGGTGCTGCTGATGGACGAGCCCTTCTCGGCGCTCGACAGCTTCACCCGCGAGGGGCTGCAGGACGAGGTCCAGCGTATCCAGCAGGCTACGGGCAAGACCGTGCTGTTCGTGACCCACGACATCGACGAGGCGGTTTACTTGGCGGACCGCGTCGTGGTGCTGGCGGGGGCGCCGGGCCGGATCGCTGCCGACGTCACCATCGATCAGCCGCGCCCCCGCGCGCGGCGCGACGCCGCCCTGGTCGAGGCCGCGCGGCAGCTGCGCGGGGAGCTGTCGCGGCGCTCGTCGGATCTGTAGGGCCTACCCCGCCGCCTGCTCGATCACCCCGCGCCAGCCCAGCCCGCGATAGGTCTCGTAGCCGGGCGTGTCGTGGAACGCGACGAGGCGCCCTTGCGGGTCGTGGTAGTGGCCCTGGTCCCGGCCGTCTGTGCGCAGCGGGTAGCGCTCGCCCAGAATCCCCTGCCCCCGCGAGCAGGCCAGCACGCGGTTGGCGGCGTCGAGCAGCATGACGCGGCTGCGCTCGCGCTCGCCCGGCATCAGCCGGACACCCTCGACGATGGCGCGGGCCTGCGGCTCCCAGTCGAAATGGATCGCGAGGTAGCCCAGCGGCCGCCCCTGCGCCTCGCCGCCCGCGCGGACGGAAGCGAGGTAGGTCGCGACCTGGGCGCCGCCGAGGGCGGGCTGGCGCATCACCTCGCCCGCCGCGAAATCCTCGCCCGAGCGCAGGCCGCGGGCCAGCGCGAACCACGGTTCGCTCGCGGCGCTGTGGCCGGCGACCGAAAAGCGCTCCGGCCGGCCGTTGGCGAGGACGCGGCCGTCCAGCCCGATCAGCCAGAGGTCGAGATAGACGGTGTAGGAGGAGAGGATCACCCCGAGCCGCCGGCCGGCATGGCCGCGCGCCGCCTCGCTCGGGTCCGCCGCGCAATCGACCACCGCGGCGTCGGTGGCCCACCAGCGCACGTCGCAGGTGCGCTCGTAGAGGTTGCGGTCGATGATCTCGACGGCGTTGAGGGCGAGGTCGACGCAGCGCGCCGCCCGCGCCTCCCCGGCCAGCCCCTCGACGGCCCGGGCGAGGTCGTCGATGCGGCTGCCGAGGCTGAGGCCGAGCTCGCCGGCGATGCGCTCGACCTCCGACGAGATGGTGCGGACCTCCTGCGCCACGACCGAGAACCCGGCCCCCTTCTCGCCGGCATGCGCCGCCTCGATCAGCGCGTTGAGCGCCAGCAGCTTCATCCGCCCGGTGATCGACTGGATCGCGGCGAGGTTCGACGAGGCCGTCGCCTTGAGGCTCCTGGTGGAGGTTCCAACCAGTTCGGCGAGCGAAGACGAGCTCATGGACTATCCCGGCAGGATGCTGTCCCGGCGGGCAGCTCTACAACCGCTAAGATAATTTGTTGCTTGCTAACAACTTCTGAATCGGGACAAGCCAGCGCTTTATCAGCTTACCTGAACTATAATACAGGATGATGTTCTGTTGAGCAGGACGGTCACGTTTTAATCCCGTGGAAGGGGCGGCCCAGCCATGCGCAACCGGACATTGCTCAAGCCCGCTGCCCTCCAGCATTTGCCCAGAAAAAGGGCATTCGTGCATATGATTTGGGCAACGAGGCAGGTTCGGGACAGCGAGGTCCGGTCGATCGCGGATCTGTTCCGGGATCAGGCGGCGGCCTTCGATTCCACCGGGCAGATGCTGCTCCTCAGCCTCAACGCGGATTGGCCGATGGTCCGCCTCTGGGTCGCCGTGCCCGACGAGGGGCTGCTCGGGCCGTATTACGGCTTCAGCGTCTGCGCGCGCCAGGACCTGCCCCTCGCTCCGGCCCTGATCGCGGGGGACGTGTCCCGTTTCCAGCGGCTCTTCCAGGGCGTGTAGTCCCCGATCGCGGCCTCAAGTGAGGGCGCCTGCAGGTAGACTGTGCGCTACCTGACAAACCGGAATAATCCCAAAATAATTGCAAAATAAATGGGATTAAAACTGAGCTAGTCTTGGTGTGAAAACGCACATTGACACTGCTTTTTGGGTGCTAACCAGGCAAATGCCTCACGAATGTGCGGCAAGTGGCGCTTAAAGGAGCTGACATTGCTTGGAGTTTGTGCACGCGCACCTATCGTTGCTATGGCGCTCGGCCTTCTGATGACGCCGGCCGTCGCGAAACCGCAGACGCTGATGGATCTGTTCAGCGGCCGCAGCTCGCCCGCCTGTCCGAAGTATCAGCAGAGCCCGCAGCACTTCTGCAACGTCGTGGTGCGCCAGTCCGGCGGGAATCCGACCCAGGACATGACCGGCTCGATCGGCCACGCGAAGTCGTATCAGAGCAACGGCGGCCCACGCTGCAAGGTGATCTGCCGCTATACGGCCAGCAACTACGATGGCCTTCGCTGACGACGCGAAGCCGCGCCCGATCGCATGGCGACCGGGCGCGGCTTCCTGCATCGGTGCGCGAGCCCGGACGGAGCCGGGGGTCGCGACAAAAAAATGCCGGCGCGGTGACCCGCGCCGGCATTCGTCGTTCTGCGTGAGGTTCAGCGGTTCGGCAGAGCGAACACGGTGAGCTGACCACCGAGGTTGGTGTAGCTCGAGAGAGCGGCGTAGCCGCCCACCGCGCCGAGGCCGGCGTTCGGGTCGGTCAGGCCGGCCGCGAGGCCGATGCCGGCCCAGCCGCCGACACCCGACAGGATGCCGATGAACTGCTTGCCCTTGAACTCGTAGGTCATCACGTTGCCGATGATGCCCGACGGGGTCTTGAACTTGTAGAGTTCCTTACCCGTCTTGGCGTCGACGGCCTTCAGGTAACCTTCGAGCGTGCCGTAGAAGACCACGTCGCCGGCCGTTGCGAGAGCGCCGCCCCAGGCGGAGAACTGCTCGGGGTTCGACCACTTGATCTTGCCGGCGACACCGTCCCAGGCGATGAAGTTGCCCATGCCGCCATGGCTGTTCGGCGCGGGGTACATCGACAGGGTGGCGCCGACATAGGGCTGACCCGGGGTGTAGGAGACCTTGAAGGGCTCGTAGTCCATGCAGACGTGGTTGGTCGGCACGTAGAACAGCGCGGTCTTCGGCGAGTAGGCCGCAGGCTGCTGGTCCTTGGAGCCGAGAGCCGCCGGGCAGATGCCCTTCGAGTTCACGTCTTCACCGTTCTGCTCGGTCGAGTACTTGGAGACGACGAGCGGCCGGCCGTAGGTCTTGGAGTCCTTGTCCATGTCGACCTTGGTGGCCCAGTTCACCACCGGATCGTACTTCTCGGCGACCAGGAGCTCGCCGGTGGCGCGATCGAGGGTGTAGCCGAAGCCGTTACGGTCGAAGTGGGTCAGGAGCGGACGCTCCTTGCCGTCGACCTTCTGATCCGTGAGGATCATCTCGTTGATGCCGTCGAAGTCCCACTCGTCGTGCGGGGTCATCTGGTAGACCCACTTGGCGACGCCGGTATCGGGGTTACGGGCGAAAATGGTCATCGACCACTTGTTGTCGCCCGGACGCTGCTTGGGGTTCCAGGTCGAGGGGTTGCCCGAGCCGTAGTAGAACAGGTCCAGCTTGGGGTCGTAGGAGTACCAGCCCCAGGTCGAACCGCCGCCGGTCTTCCACTGGTCGCCTTCCCAGGTCTTGATCGAGGAGTCCTTGCCGATGGGCTTGCCCTTGTCGGTGGTCTTCTCGGGGTCGACGAGCAGCTGGTCGTCGGTGCCGACCGAGTAGGCGCGCCAGGCCTTCTTGCCGTCCTTCAGATTGTAGGCGGTGACGCTGCCCTGGATGCCGAACTCGCCGCCCGAGATGCCGATGATGACCTTGTCCTTCACCGGGAGAACGGTGGCGGTGTTGGTCTCGCCCTTGCCCGGGTCGCCGTTCTTGACGGACCAGTTGACCTTGCCGGTCTTCGCGTCGAGCGAGACGAGCGTGGTGTCGGCCTGGTGCAGGAGGATGGCGCCGTCGGCATAGGCGAGGCCGCGGTTGACCGTGTCGCAGCACATGACCGGGATCACGGCCGGGTCCTGCTTGGGCTCGTACTTCCAGACGATCTTGCTCTCGGCCGCGAGGTCGAGGGCGTAAACGATGTTCGGGAAGGGCGTGTGCAGGTACATCATGTTGCCGATGACCAGCGGCGAGCCCTCGTGGCCGCGCAGCACGCCGGTCGAGAAGGTCCAGGCGACCTGGAGGTTCTTCACGTTGGAAGCGTTGATCTGATCGAGCTTCGAATAGCGCGTGTTGGCGTAGTCGACGGTCTGAAGCGCCTGTTCCGCCGGGTTGGCGATGGACTTCAGGATGCTTTCGTTGGCGAGCGCCGGGGTCGCAACTGCGAGACCCGCGCCGAGTGCGAGAAGATGTGCCGCTCTCATGGTTCCTCCGTAAGGAAACGTCGACTGCCGGCCGATCGTGACGACGCGGGGCGGCCGGTTTCCGTTGTTTGCCGAATGCCTGGTCGTTGCCAGAGACCATCGCCGCTTGCCGCGAGAGACGGTCAGCGCTCCTAAGCATCCGCGCCCGACGTATCGGGCCACGGCTCCAATGAGCGCCGGACGAGAATAGCCGAGAGCTGCGCAAAATCAATAATAATTTTTTAAATCGAAGATCTTATTCAATGCAATGAGATAAAAAATCGATTAAAATACGCGTTAAGGCCCGATAAAGCGTATCAGGCTTTGCCGGGCTATTCTTATGATGCTGTTATTCTTCTGTCGGTTTAGCGTCGAGATCGATGTTCTTGTTCTGGATTGATTGACACCGACCGTTTCTTCGTTATTTTTCACCTTGTTTGCGACTGGATCTCATCTGCTCTTTGGGGTGTACCGCTCGGGAGCTTTTTGATCGGGGCGGGGTCTTCATGGCCCCGCCTTTTTCTTGCCCGGTCCTGTCACGTTGGCTCGGCCTGACCGCATCGCCTCCCATTCAGGGGCAATGTAGAGAATATAAGCTTATTGTGAGTATGCTCTATCGAGCGTTGCCGTAGGCTGCGAGCCTATCGCATGCGACGGTGATCGAAATTTCGAGCCTCGTCAAACGGCGGGATGATTAGGCAATACCAGTCAGGTAATACAGGTACTTATTGCGGGTCGTTTTGCGAAATCGGACGTCGCCGGCAGAAAGTCCTGCCGCCGACCGCGTGCGGGCTCACAATGCGGCATGCGATCGGCCGCTATCGAGCGCTTGGTCGAGAGGCCGGTGCGTTAGGAATAATTGAGTTTATCCTGTTTTCGGCTCCACCTGTCCGGAGACGCAGCCCCGTTCCGGACGCCCGCCGTGCAGCGGACGGTGATCCGGGACATGGGTGCGCGCACCGAGACATCGGGCGGAAACCGAATGCCGCCCGCTACCGCGCCGGCGCCCCGCCCGGCCCCTCGGCCGAGTTCGCGCCCTCCGTCGTCGCCTTCGGGCTCGCCAGGAACTCGGCGAGATAGCCCTTCCACAATTTGGCGAAGCGCAGCGACTGGTGGCCGTGCGTCTCGGCGGAGGTCGGGACTAGCACGAAGCGGCCGTCCTTCAGCCGGGCCATCGCGGGGTTCATCACGTCGAGCTGCGGTGGGTTCAGCTCGTCGTCGGCGAAGTTGACGGCGAGGACCTTCGCCGTGATCCGGTCGAGCCCCGGATAGGGGTCGTAGTCGAAGGTCGAGTCGAACCAGTACAGCCAGTCATTGGCGTCGGCCTTGCCGGAAAAACCGTCGGCGATGGTGTCGTAGAGCCGGTTGGCGTCGGCATGGGTCGGGGCCTGCTTCTGCAGGCCGAGCACGCTCTCGGTCATGATGTTGAAGATCGGCAGGATCTTTTGGAAGTGCTTCGGCTGTTCCGTGTAGGCGCCGCCCTGCCAGTCGGGATCGTTGCGGATGCCCTCGATGAGGAGGCGCCGCCACAGGGCGTTGCGCCCGCTCACGGCGATCGGCTGGCTCGCCACCGCCATGATCAGGTCCATCGCCGCCGGATAGCGCTCGCCCCACATCCAGGCCTGCATGCCGCCCATGGAGGTGCCGAGCACCATGCGCAGGTGCTTCAGGCCGAGCCCCTCGGTCACCACCCGGTACTGGCCCTCGACGACGTCGCCGTAGCCGTAGCGCGGAAAATCCGCCTTCAGCCCGTCCGAGGGTTTCGACGAGCCGCCGCGGCCGAGCCCGTCCGGCAGGATCACAAAGTATCTTTGCGCATCGAGCGGTGCGCCCGGCCCGAACAACTCGGGCCCGAGGGACGGGATCAGGAAGGACTTGCCGGTGCCGGTGGTGCCGTGGAGGACGAGCACGGCGTTGTCGACCTCGCCCTGCGCGTTTGTGTGCGGCGTGCCGAGGGTGGTGTAGTGCAGCTTCACCTCGGGCAGCGTCACGCCGCTGGAGAAGCGAAAATCCTTCGCGACGTAATCCGCCTCGGTCTGGTTCGGAAACGCCGCGGGCGCAGCCTGAGCCGTTGCCGTCGCCAGCATCAGGAATCCTGCAAAGGATCCAAGGCGTCCGAAGGGTCGTGCCATGATCGTCCGCTCCCCGCTCGCGCGTCTCGTCCGCAGCGCGGGCGCATGAAGACGCGTCGGGCGCCGTCGGTCAAATCGCCTCGATGGGATTGTCGATGCGGCTGGCGGACCCGCATGCCGGTCTCGGCGCGATCGTTGGCGACGCCGCTCGGTGGAGCTGCCGTTCCGTGTTTCTCGGGGGAGGTGTTTCTTTGGGGGAACTGCCGTGATCGCCGCCGCTACTTACCGGTGACGCGCCGAAACACCAGGCTGAGATTGTTCGCCGGCATCGCCACGCGCTCGGTCAGGACGAGCCCCTGCCTCGCGCCGGCCGTTACGACGGCTTCGACATCGCGAAGGCCCCAGTGCGGGTCGCGGTCGCGGAGGTCCGCATCGAAGGCCGCGTTGCTCGGTGCGGTGTGCGCACCATCCACGGTGAAAGGGCCGTAGAGCACCAGCAGGCCGCCCGCGGGCAGCACCTGCCCTGCCCCGGCCATCAGGCCCTCGGTAACGGACCAGGGCGCAATGTGGATCAGGTTGATCGCCAGGACCGCCTCGGCCCGGTCGACCGGCCAGTCGGCCGTGCCGGCATCGAGTCGGACTGGCGGGAGCAGATTGGGCAGCCCGGCGGCGCGGGCATGAGCGGCGATGCTGCGCAGCGCGGCCGATTCCGGGTCGCTCGGTTGCCAGCGCAGCGCCGGGAGCGCACCGGCAAAGTGCACGGCATGCTCGCCGGAGCCGCTCGCGATCTCCAGCACGCGCCCTGTGGGCGGCAGGACGCGTGTCAGGACTTGGAGGATGACGTCGCGGTTGCGCGCCACCGCCGGGGCGACGAGGGCCTCGCCGTCGAGATCCCATCCGAGCATCGTCAGATCCCGACTGCCGAGGAGCGAAGGTGGCATATCCTACCTCGTGCCAGCGGCCGTAAACTTTGGCTCTTTCGGCAATCAGCGGCTGGCAAGCACGACTGCGCGGCACCGCACAGCCCTTGAGACGTCAGTCGAAAGGGCCACTGGTATAACGGCCGCTCCTTACCCCTTCGCCTGCGCCAACTGCCCCGGCGTCTGCGTCGCGCCCATCGATTCGGCCAGCGCCGCGGCGGTGAGGCCGGAGGCGTCGCGGCGGTCGGGGTCGGCGCCGTGGGCGAGGAGGAGGGCGACGATCTCGGTGCGGTCGAACATCGCCGCGACCATCAGGGCGGTGCGCGAGCCGTCGGCCTCGCCGTCGACCTTCGCGCCGTGGGCGAGGAGCTGTCGGGTGATGTCGAGTTCGCCCTTGAAGGCGGCGCCGGCGAGCGGGGTCTGGCCGCGGTCGTTGGCGAGTTCGGGGTCGCCGCCGGCCTCGAGGATCACGCGGGTGGCCGCCTCCTGGCCGTTATAGGCGGCGAGCATCAGCAGGCTGTCGCCCTTGTCGTTGCGGATGTTGGCGGGCAGGCCCTGCTCGAACAGCTCCGCGAGCTCGTCGGCATGTCCCAGCCGCGCGTACTGGAAGATGCGGCCGGCGAAGGCGAGGGTCTCGTCGTCGAGGACGGGAATGGAGGCGGTCTCCTGAGTCTGCATTCAAAACTCTCTTTGACTCATGAGGAAGCCCATCTGGAGTCGGCGCGCGCGCCGTCCAGCCTCACCGATGCAGAAAGGTTGGGCAGTGGTGATCGGGGCGGAGGCCCGACTCACGGCGGGCGGCCTCACGCCCTCCTGTTATCGCGACGGGTCGGATTTGTCTCGCCGAACCTGAGCCGCCGAAATGGTTGTACCGCTCGCGTCCGGTATCGAACGGTCGGCGCTCGGACGGCTCTCATGATGACGCGATGGGCGTCCCGGCGCATATCCCGGCGCCCTCCGGGTCTATCGCGGGCAGCATGGCCGGGTTGGTTCAGGCGGCGACCGGGACCGCCTTGAGGCCGCCGAAACGGCGGTCGCGCCGCGCGAAGTCGGCCACCGCCGCGGCAAGGTCCGCCTCCCCGAAATCCGGCCACATCCGGTCGGTGAAATGCAGCTCGGCATAGGCCGCCTCCCAGAGCAGGAAGTCGGAGAGCCGCTTCTCGCCGCCGGTGCGGATCAGCAGGTCGACATCACCGCAAGTCTTTGCGTCTTCGACGAGAATCTGCCCGACGGCCTCACGCGTGGCATCCGGCCCGAGGCGGGCTGCGGCTGCCAGGATCGCGTCGCGGGAGGAGTAGTCGACGGCGATGCGCAGGGACAGCTTGGTGCCGCCGGCGGTGGCGGCCTCGGCCCGCTCGATCGCTTCGGGTATGCCCATGGGCAGGCGGTCGCGCCGTCCGAACACCGTCAGCCGAGTGCCGGTGCGGGCGAGCCGCCCGGTCTCCGAGCGCAGATAGGCCTTCAGCAGCCGCATCAGGCCGCCGACCTCGGTGTCCGGCCGCTTCCAGTTGTCGCTGGCAAAAGCGAACAGCGTCAACGTGTCGATGCCCAGGTCCGGCGCCGCCTCGGCGGTCCGCCGGATCGCCTCGACGCCCATCCGGTGGCCGGCCCCGCGCGGCAGCCCGCGTTGCGTCGCCCAGCGGCCGTTGCCGTCCATGATGATCGCGGCGTGCAGGCCTCTGCCGTCGGGATCGGGTCGCATCGTCGAATCTCCGGGCACGGGACGGTACCTGTGGTTCTGGATGGTCCGGTCACACGCACAGGGTGTGCCGGAGACGTGGGGCGGTTTCGCGGTCGATTGCTGACGAAATCACGTCGACCCGGCAAAGGGTTCGGTCATCAGGCGGGGCGTCTCGGGCACGCGCCCGGCGGCCTTGGCCGCGTCGCGCACGACCTGCTCCAGCACGCCGAGATAATCGAGGAAGCGGATCCGGCCCGTCGGCGTCAGGCGGCAGAGCGTCTGCGGGCGGTTGTGGTCGTAGCCCTTCTCCAGGCTGACGAAATCCGCCTCCTGCAGCACGGCGAGGTGCCGGCTCAGGTTGCCGTCCGTCAGCCCGCACAGGCGCCGCAGGTCGGGGAAGGGGAGGCCCTTCGGGTGGGCGACGAGGGAGGTCAGCACCGAGAGGCGCGCCTTCTCGTGGATCACCCGGTCGAGCCCGTCGTAGGAGAAGCGGCCGTCGGTGGTGTCAGAGAGCGGCATCGAGGCCTCCCTGATGATCGCGCATGGCGCGGTGCATGATGAGGGCGAGCATCCCCTGCCCTGCCGCGAAGGGCAGGCCCATCAGCCAGGGCGAGAGGGTGTGGTCCGTGCTGGCCATCGCGAAGACGGACAGTCCGGCAAGGAGATACCAGGCCCCGGCGAGTTGCACCGGCCGCGGCAGGATGCGGGCGGCGGCGAACAGGCCGAGGCCGGTCAGCACCTGCCAGAGGCCCGGCAGCATCCAGACCTGATCCGGCGCGAACCGCGCCACGACCAGGGCGAGGCAGAGCCCGATGCCGGCCGACGGCAGAAAGCTCTCGATGGCGTTCGTCACCATGGCGTCCGCCAGCCCCGAATGCAGCCGCCGCGAGCGCCGTACGGTCTCCACGCCGATCAGCGCGAAGGCGATCGCGGCCGCGGCGATCCAGATTCCGAAATAGGCCAACGGCTTGTCGGACGGCTCGTCGAGCCACCAGGCCTGCAGGCAGGCCGTGGCCAGGGCCAGAGCGCCGGTGGCGGCCAGCGTCGCCGAGCCGAGGCCGCGAAACGCCGTCTCGCGCGCGATCTGCGAGCGGATCGCGACGATGTCGGCCAGTGCCTTGTCCAGGTCCCGCATGCGGGCCGCCCCTCGCGAATCGCGCTTTGTAATACAAAGTAGATTCGGCTGCAGAGGTTGGCAACCGACATTTCAGGTTGTTCAAGCGCTTCAGGCGGTTGCGCGTAGTCCGGCGAGATCGAGCCGCCGCGTCACCATCTGCAGGGCGCCGCCCTCGTCGCGGGGCCACTCCGCCTCCGGCCGGTCCCGGTAGAGTTCGACGCCGTTGCCGTCGGGGTCTCGTAGGTAGAGGGCTTCGCTGACGCCGTGGTCGCTGGCGCCGTCGAGGGCGATGCCGGCCGCCTCGACCCGGCGCAGGGCGTCGGCGAGGGCCGCGCGGGTCGGGTAGAGGATCGCGAGGTGGTAGAGCCCGGTGGTGCCGGGCGCCGGTGCTTCGCCGCCGGCACTCTCCCAGGTGTTGAGGCCGATATGGTGGTGATAGCCGCCGGCCGAGACGAAGGCTGCCCGATCGCCCAGGCGCTGCGTGAGCGCGAAGCCGAGCACGCCGCGATAGAACCCGAGCGCCCGCTCGAGGTCGGCCACCTTCAGGTGGACGTGGCCGATGCGGGTCTCGGGGTGGATCGAATCGGTCATGGGCAGGTCCTTGAGAGCGGGCGCCGGGTTAGCCTTTCCCTCATCACGTCAGACCGCCCGGATCGGTCCCGGGTACCGCGCCATCACGGCATCCGCCGTCGCCAGGGTGATGCCCTCGACCGTGGCCTGCGCGATCAGCAAGCGGTCGAACGGGTCCTTGTGGATCGGCGGCAGGCCCTCGACGGCGACGGCATGCGCGCCGAGGATCGTCAGTTCCTCGTAGCCGTTGTCGAGCAGCGCGCGGCGTAGCACGCGGCGGTCGGTACGAAAGTTCGCACGGCCGAGCCCGCGCTTGATCGCGACCTCCCAGATGCTGACGACGCTGAAGACGGGCGAGGTGCCGGGGTCCACCATCAATTGGCGCGCCGCCGCCGACAGACGGTCGGGGTCTGCCGCTCCCCAAAGCAGCAGATGCGTGTCGAGGAGGACTCTCACTCGTCCTCGCCCTCGAACATCCGGATGATCTCGTCCTGGCCCATGGTGTCGAAGTCGTCGGGCACCGAGATCTGGCCCTTCAGGAAGCCGAGACGCCGCTTCACGAAGGGCGCTGGCACGTCGAGCGCCACGACCTTCACCAGGGGCTTGCCGTCCCTGGCGATCACGAAGGGCTCGCCGCCGGCAGCCTCGTCGACGAGGCGCGCGAACTCCGTATCGGTTTCAGGCAGATCGATCGTCTTCATCCCGGCCTCCGACCGTGGTGGACCAGCCTACCCCGCTCTGCAGCCCCCCGCCACTGTGTGATCCGGAGCGGACCGGTGTCGCGTCCGGCAGCCTTTGTCCGGCTGCGGAACGCGCCCATATTGCGACCATGCCCGCTCCGAAGAAACCGCGCCCCGTCTCGGCCAAATCCGCCTCGTCCAAGGCCGACAAGCCCGAACTGAAGCCCCTCGACGAGCATCTCGCGGAGTTGCTGAGCCCGGCGCTCAACCGCAACCGTCCGAAGCCGATCGAGACGCCGGCCCCGCCGCCGGCCAAGGGTGCGAAGACCAGGGGCGCGAGGGTGAAGGGGGGCGCCGGCTTCGGCGAGGCGCCGCAGGCCGGCTACGCGATCGCCGACGCGGCGGAGGTCGACCCGCGCCTCGCCCAGGCGCTCGGCATGCCGGTGCCGAAGGGCGACTCCGCCCCTCCGGCGGCCGAGGAACCGGTCTCTCAGGCAACCGAGGGCGTCTCCGCCACCATGGCGGCGCTGGAGCAGCTGCTCCAGGAGGGCAACCCGCTGTTCAAGAACGGCGAGGCATGGGTGCCGCACCGGCCCGAGCGGCCGAAGAAATCCGAGGGTGGCCTCCGCTTCACCCTGAAATCCGAGTTCGAGCCGGCCGGCGACCAGCCCCGCGCCATCGCCGAACTGCTGGACGGCGTGAGCAGGCACGAGCGCGACCAGGTGCTGCTCGGCGTCACCGGCTCCGGCAAGACTTTCACGATGGCCAAGCTCATCGAGCTGACCCAGCGCCCGGCCCTGATCCTCGCACCGAACAAGACGCTCGCCGCGCAGCTCTACGGCGAGTTCAAGAGCTTCTTCCCGGACAACGCCGTCGAGTACTTCGTCTCGTACTACGATTACTACCAGCCGGAAGCCTACGTGCCTCGCTCCGACACCTTCATCGAGAAGGAATCGTCGATCAACGAGCAGATCGACCGGATGCGCCACTCGGCGACCCGCGCCCTGCTGGAGCGCGACGACGTGATCATGGTCGCCTCGGTGTCCTGCATCTACGGCATCGGTTCGGTCGAGACCTACACGGCGATGTCGTTCACGGTGACGCTCGGGGAGAAGATCGAGCAGCGCCAGCTCGTCGCCGACCTCGTGGCGCTGCAATACAAGCGCATCCAGTCCGACTTCGCCCGCGGCACCTTCCGGGTGCGCGGCGACGTGATCGAGCTGTGGCCGGCTCACTTGGAGGATCGCGGCTGGCGCATCGGCCTGTTCGGCGACGAGATCGAGGGCATCGTCGAGTTCGATCCGCTGACCGGCAAGAAGATCAACGAACTCAAGTTCGTGAAGGTCTACGCGAACTCGCACTACGTCACGCCGCGCCCGACCCTCCAGCAGGCGATCAAGGGCATCAAGACCGAGCTGAAGGCCCGCGTCGAGGAGCTGACCAAGATGGGCCGGCTGATCGAGGCGCAGCGCCTGGAGCAGCGCTGCACCTTCGACGTCGAGATGATCGAGGCCACCGGCGCCTGCAACGGCATCGAGAATTACTCCCGGTATCTCACCGGAAGAAAACCCGGCGAGCCGCCGCCGACGCTGTTCGAGTACCTGCCCGACAACGCCCTGGTCTTCACCGACGAGAGCCACGTTACCGTGCCCCAGATCGGCGGCATGTACCGGGGCGACTTCCGGCGGAAGGCGACTTTGGCCGAATACGGCTTCCGCCTGCCCTCCTGCCTCGACAACCGCCCGCTGCGCTTCGAGGAATGGGACCTGATGCGGCCCCAGACGGTCCACGTCTCGGCGACGCCCGGCAAGTGGGAGATGGAGCGCACCGACGGCGTCTTCGCCGAACAGGTCATCCGCCCCACCGGCCTCGTCGACCCCATCATCGAGATCCGCCCTGCCCGCTCACAGGTCGACGACCTCCTGGGCGAGGTCCGCGAGGTCGCCCAGGCCGGCTACCGCACGCTGGTCACCACGCTGACCAAGCGCATGGCCGAGGACCTCACCGAGTACCTGCACGAGAACTCGGTGCGCGTGCGCTACATGCACTCCGACATCGACACCCTGGAGCGCATCGAGATCATTCGCGACCTGCGGCTCGGCGCCTTCGACGTCCTGATCGGCATCAACCTGCTGCGCGAGGGTCTCGACATCCCGGAATGCGCCCTGGTCGCGATCCTCGACGCCGACAAGGAAGGCTTTCTGCGATCGGAGACGTCTCTGATCCAGACCATCGGCCGCGCGGCCCGCAACGCCGACGCCCGCTGCATTCTCTACGCCGATAACATCACCGGCTCGATGGAGCGGGCGATGGCGGAGACGGAGCGTCGGCGCGTCAAGCAACTCGCCTACAACGAGGAGCACGGCATCACCCCGCAGAGCGTGAAGCGCGGCATCCAGGACATCCTGGAGAGCGTCTACGAGCGCGACCACGTCCGCGTCGACACCGGCCTCGCCAAGGACGTCGCCACCGTCGGGCACAATCTCAAGGCGGTCATGGCCGACCTTGAGAAGCGCATGCGGGCGGCGGCCGCCGACCTCGACTTCGAGGAGGCCGCGCGGATGCGCGACGAACTCAAGCGCCTGCAATCCACCGAGCTGCTGATCTCCGACGATCCGATGGCCCGCCAGGGCGACGTCGAGCGCAGCGCCGGCCGTCAGGGCGACAAGCGCAGTCGCATCAGCAAGCCGACCCTCGACAACATGGGCCCGGGCACCGACCGTGAGATCCCGGCCGACGCCGTACCCTGGAAGGAGCGTCCGAAGGGGCGCTCGACGCAGGGGATGGGCGGGCAGAAGCCGCGCTACAAGGGCCGCTGATCTGTTTTTCTGAGAGCTTGATCAGTGTTCGGGGTCGGAACCGAACCCGTCGTCGAGGATTGACGAGCCGAGACCTGAACATGGGCCGTCTCGGATCGGCAGGCGTAGGTTCGGCTCTCGTCCGCGCGTGACCTCTGGCCACCGGAACAGCTGCATGACCTCCGCTCGCGAACCGGGTGCCGGCGCCGCCGTCACCGGCCTTTTCCTGGGAGGTCTCGCCATCGCCGGCGCGGTCGCCCTCGTCACGGCTCCGATCACGCCCCGCATGGCGGTGGCTCAGACGGCCGCCAATCCGAACGATCGGCCGGCCACCGCCACGCTGTCCGGCGCCGCCGGCACGGTGACAGGGCGGGAATACGCCAGGGGCGCCCTGTCGCCATCCATCGTACCCGTGATGTCGGACGGTTCGGGCAGCCGTATCGATCGGTTGCGGCTGCGCTGACCGGCGAGACCCGTCTGCGACCGACGTGCCGAAATCGGGGCAACCGCGGCGATGATCGCCCGTTGTGCCTGAGGCGGCGCGGGACGGAGGACGGAACATGGGTCTGCTCGATCAGGTCATCGGTGGTGTCGTCGGACAGGTGCTCGGGGGCGGACGCGGCGGCGGCGCGATGTCGCCGATCGTCAAGGCTTTGCTGATGTTGCTCCTCGCCAAGGGCGCGAGCGGCGGCCTCGGCGATATCTTCGGAGGTGGCCATGGTTCGCCGGAGCCGCAGGGCCGGGGCCGCGCGCCCTCCCCCGAGGACTATGACCACCCGCAAGGCGACGACGGCGATCTCGGTGGCTTCGGCCGGCATCCGCAGGGCGGCCGGTCGAGCGGCGGCGATGATGGCGGCGATTTCTCGGATCTCTCCGGCATGCTCGACGGTCCCGGCGATGGCGGCAACCGCTCGCCCGGAGCCGGCCCCTATGCGCAGCTCGACCATGAGCAGGACGTTGCCGGACAGGGCGGTCTCGGCGGTGGGCTCGACGGCCTGATCCAGGGCTTCGAGCGCGGCGGGCTCGGCGACGTGATCGGTTCGTGGATCGGCCACGGCCAGAACCGGGCGATCGAGCCGAACCGGCTCGCCGACGCTCTCGGCTCGGACACCGTGGACACCCTCAGCCGCCAGACCGGCCTCGACCGCTTCGACCTGCTGAGCCAGCTCGCCCAAGCCCTGCCCTCGGTGGTCGACGCGCTCACGCCTCAGGGGCGCAAGCCGGGGGAGCAAGAACGCCAGGGCTGGTGAGGACCGGATTTCGTTCGCGCAGTCTGGCCCGCGCGCTTCCATTTCCTAGCGCGCCTTGCAGGGTCGCAGACCGGTTTTCACGGGATAAACGTTTGAAGCCAAAGCGCGTTTCCCCTCCCCCTTGTGGGGAGGGGGCAGGTGTGGGGGTGGCAATGCCTCATACGAGGGGTTGCTCAGCGCCGCCGCCGCGTCGACCCCGTCGACTGCACCTTCGCCAGCGCCTCGGCCCGGTCGTCTTCGCTCGCCGCGCTCCAGGCCTTGTCGTAGAGGTCGACGATCCACGCGTCCGATCGGCCCTGCGCACCGTCGCGGGCCAGCGCCAGCCAGGTTAGGCCGCGCACGGTCTGGCGCGGCACGCCGACACCGTTGAAGAGCAGGTCGCCGAGCAGGGCCTGCGCCGGCTTGTGGCCCTTCTCGGCGGCGAGGTTGAACCAGCGCGCGGCCTTGCGCGGATCCGCCTCGGTGCCGGTGCCGTCGAGGGTGAGCCGGGCGAGGTTGTACTGGGCGTTGGGGTCGCCGAACGAGGCGGCGTAGTTGAACATCTCGTAGGCGCGCTCGGGGTTCGCGCGCACGTAGGTGCCCTTGATCCCATCGAGGAAGTAGGTGCCCAGCGCGGTGAAGGCGCTGGCGGCGACGCCGGTGTTGCCGGCCTCCGGCTTGTCGTCGTCGTTGTCGTCGGCGATCCGCGAAAAGTACTCGAAGGCCTTGAGGTCGTCGTGCGGCACGCCGTCCCCGTCCGCATACATGCGGCCGAGCTTCCACAGGGCGAGGGTGTGGCCCTGGTCGGCGGCGTATTCGAGGGCGCGCACGGCGCCTTCCTTGTCGCCGGCATTGTACTCGCGCACGCCCGTGCGCAGGGCGTCCTTGGCCGAGCGGTAGCCCTTCTCCGGGACGGGCGTGCGCGCCGTCGCGTCGAGGGATTCCGCCGGATAGGCGGCGAGGAACATCAGGCCGGCGGCGGCGAGGCCGCAGGCCAGGCGGGAGCGCACTCCGCCGAAGGGGATGCCGGTTCGGCGCAAGAATGCGCGACCGAACGGGGAATCGTCGCGGAGCCGACCGGGAGCGGCCCCGGCCGGCGCAAGCCGGCTTGGGTCAGTCCTAGATGTCCGCATAGGTCTGAATCTCCTGGGCGCCACCCGGATGGGTGACGGCGCCGCTGACCGCGGGTCCGACGGTCTGCATGTATTTCCAGAGGTAGCCGGAGGTCGCGGAGTTGGTCCGCGGCGTCCAGGCCTTGCGGCGCTCGGCGAACTCTTCGTCCGACAGGGCGACGTCGAGGGTGCCCTTGATCGCGTCGAGGGTGATGACGTCGCCATCCTTCAGGAGGCCGATCGGCCCGCCGATCGCTGCCTCGGGGCCGACATGGCCGACGCAGAAGCCGCGGGTGGCGCCGGAGAACCGGCCGTCGGTGATCAGCGCGACCTTGTCGCCCATGCCCTGGCCGTAGAGGGCGGCGGTGGTCGACAGCATCTCGCGCATGCCGGGGCCGCCCTTCGGACCCTCGTAGCGGATCACCAGGACTTCGCCGGGCTGGTAGGTGCGGTTCTGGACGGCCTCGAAGCAGGCCTCCTCGCCGTCGAACACCCGGGCCGGGCCGGTGAACACCTGCTTCTCGGGCGGCATGCCGGCGACCTTCACGATCGCGCCCTCGGGGGCGAGGTTGCCGCGCAGGCCGACGACGCCGCCGGTGGGCGTGAGGGGCGTGTTGGCCGCCCGCACCACGTCCTGGTCCGGGTTCCAGGCGACCTTCTCCATGTTCTCGGCGATGGTGCGGCCGGTGACGGTCATGCAGTCGCCGTGGATGAAGCCGTGGTCGAGCAGGGTCTTGATCAGCAGCGGGATGCCGCCGACCTCGAACATGTCCTTGGCGACGTAGCGTCCGCCGGGCTTCAGGTCGGCGATGTAGGGCGTGCGGCGGAAGATCTCGGCGACGTCGAACAGGTCGAATTCAATGCCGCATTCATGCGCGATCGCCGGCAGGTGCAGGGCCGCGTTGGTCGAGCCGCCCGAGGCGGCGACCGCTGCGGCGGCGTTCTCGAGGCTCTTGCGGGTGACGATGTCACGCGGGCGGATGTTCTTCGCCAGCAGCTCCATGACCTTCTCGCCGGCGGTCATGCAGAATCTGTCGCGGATCTCGTAGGGCGCGGGGGCGCCGGCCGAATAGGGCAGCGCCAGGCCGATCGCCTCGGAGACGGTGGCCATGGTGTTGGCCGTGAACTGCGCGCCGCAGGCCCCGGCGGAGGGACAGGCGACCTGTTCCAGCTCGTCGAGGTCGTCGAGGCTCATGTCGCCGACGGCGACCTTGCCGACGGCCTCGAACAGGTCCTGCACCGTCACCGGCTTGCCGCGGAACGAGCCGGGCAGGATCGAACCGCCATAGATGAAGATCGACGGCACGTTGAGGCGCACCATGGCCATCATCATGCCGGGCAGTGACTTGTCGCAGCCGGCGAGCCCGACGAGGGCGTCGTAGGCGTGGCCGCGCATGGTCAGCTCGACGGAATCCGCGATGACCTCGCGCGATGGCAGCGAGGCGCGCATGCCGGCATGGCCCATGGCGATGCCGTCGGTGACGGTGATGGTGCAGAACTCGCGCGGCGTGCCGTTGGCGGCCGCCACGCCCTTCTTCACGGCCTGGGCCTGGCGCATCAGCGAGATGTTGCAGGGCGCGGCCTCGTTCCAGCAGGAGGCCACGCCGACGAGCGGCTGGTGGATCTGCTCCTTGGTGAGGCCCATGGCGTAGAGATACGAGCGGTGCGGCGCGCGATCCGGCCCCTCCGTCACGTGACGGCTCGGAAGCTTCGACTTGTTGTTCAACCGCAGGTCCATGGCCGTGTCCGAAACCGCTCTTCACCCGTGTCCGGCGCCCTGCGGCACCGGCCGAAAACCCTTTGCGGCCAAGCTTTTCCGGGTGGTGCGACCGCCCTTGGAACAACTTGAAGTCCGGCGCTAAATCCCTGCCGGAACAGCCATTTACCGCGAGGCTCGAGGTGGTCCCGGTTTATGGCGCAATCGCGGCGTGGCCGCGGGCGACCGGGGGCAAAGCTGGGATGGTTTCGCGGTGTGACGGCCCCGCCACAGTCACGCTTGGCGCTCGGGCCGACCCGTGAGGCGCGGGACTCTCCTCCCCCTTGTGGGGAGAAGTTGGCGGTGGGGGCGGTGCCGCCTTCGACCGGGCCTACGATCGCCTCGACGCCGAAGCCGTCTCGACGGCGGCCCCGATCGCCGCC
>NZ_VRVE01000027.1:0-44965 GCF_008040035.1 Methylobacterium sp. WL9 | reverse complement strand
GCCCCCGCCCGAACCGCCGCACGATGCCCTGGCCGACGTGAAGGCGGCCGGCGCCCGCTTCGTCGAGACGCAATCCGCCCTGGCGAAGTCGTTTGCCAACACCTCGGCCGAGCGCGGCCGGACCTTCGCCAGCGCCGCGAGCGGTCGCTTCGCGGGCTGGCGCACGCAGCTGAGCCGGCGCCTGACGCCGACCCCGACCCCGGCTCCGGTCGCGAGCGCCCCGCAGCCGGATCTTTTCGCGGGCGCGCCGCCGCAACCGCAACCGCAGGCGCGACCCGTGACCGAGCCGTTCGACGGCGGCCGGGCCGTTCCGCAGGCCAGGACGGGTGGCGGCAGTCACTGGGCCGACCTCGCCCGGCGCGGGCGCGAGGCCCTGCCGACGATCGACCGCCACGCCTTCGACCTGCAGCGCATCGCCTTCATCGGGCTCGCCGTCGCCACGGTGCTGGTGGTCGGCGGAGTCGTGCTGTCGAATCTGGGCCGGGAGACCGGCCCATCCTCGACCGGGATCGAGGCGTCCCGCACGGATGCGTCCAAGCCGGCCCCGAAGACCGAGGCCAAGACCGAGGCCGTTCCGCCGGAGCCGAGGCCGATCCCGTCCGAGGCCGCGCCCGAGGATGCGGAAGCCGCACCCGTCGAGGAGCCGCCGCGCAATCCCAACGACGTCGCGGGCGTGCCCCAAGTGGTCGACACCGCCACCCTGAAGCTCTCGGGCAAGGTCATCCACCTGTTCGGCGTCGAGTGGGTCCGCGGCGGCCAGGCCGACGAGCTCGCCAAATACATCCGCGGCCGCTCCGTGACCTGCCGTCCGGCGGCCGGATCGAGCGCCTTCCTCTGCGCGCTGGACGGCCGCGACCTCTCGGAAGTCGTGCTCTTCAACGGCGGCGGCCGCGCCTCCTCGGAGGCCTCCCCCGACCTCGTCGCCGCCGAGGACCACGCCCGGACCGAGCGGCTGGGGGTGTGGAAGCGGTGATCCCGAGAAGATGAACGGCCGCTCGATCAGGCGTAATCGGCTTCGGCGAGCGTCGTGTCGTCGTTCTCGGCACCGGCCTTCGACAGGTCGTGGGCGACCTGCAGGTTCATCCGGAACTCGGGCGTCGTCCGGAAGTGGAGGCCGTGTCGGCCGTCATGCCCCGACGCCCGCGAACGAGTTCGGAAATCCGGTTCGCCGGCACCGCGATCGCCGTCGCCAGGGCGTTGGCACTGAGACCGAGCGGCTTCAGGTAGTCTACTTTCGACACGTCGCCGGGGTGCGTGCGAACGCGTGACATCGTCTATCTCCTGCCGTCACATGATACCCGTATTGAACACATGAGCGGAATCAGGCGGGGGGCTCCATGACCATTTCGATCGGCTTGAGCGCCGTGGCCATCGTCTTCGCGCTCCTAGTCGTCGTCACGCTGGCGATCGGCATCCGCACGATCCCGCAGGGCCATGTCCACACCGTCGAGCGCTTCGGGCGCTACAACCGCTCGCTCGAATCCGGCCTCGGGCTGATCATCCCCTATGTCGAGCGCGTCGGCCGGCGGGTGAACATCATGGAGCAGGTCGTCGAGGTGCCGAGCCAGGAGGCCTTCACCCGCGACAATGCCGGGGTGCGGATCGACGCGGTGGTGTTCTATCAGGTGCTCGACGCGGCCCGCGCCTCCTACGAGATCTCGAACCTCGAAGTCGCGCTGCTGACGCTGACCATGACCAACATCCGCACGGTGGTCGGCTCGATGGATCTCGACCAGCTGCTCTCGCATCGCGACGAGATCAACGACCGCCTGCTCAAGGTGCTCGACGCCGCCGGCGCGCCGTGGGGGGTCAAGATGAACCGCGTCGAGATCAAGGACATCCTGCCCCCCGCCGACCTCGCCGGCTCGATGGCCCGCCAGATGAAGGCCGAACGCGAGAAACGCGCCTCGGTGCTGGAAGCTGAGGGCCAGCGCCAGGCCGAGATTCTTCGCGCGGAGGGGCGCAAGCAATCGGCGATCCTCGAGGCGGAAGGGCGCAAGGAGGCGGCGTTCCGCGATGCCGAGGCGCGCGAGCGCTCGGCCGAGGCCGAGGCGAAGGCCACCGGCATGGTCAGCGAGGCCATCGCCCAGGGCGACATCGCCGCGGCGAACTTCCTGGTGGCCGAAAAATACGTCGACGCGATCAAGGCGATCGCCACCGCGCCGAACCAGCGCGTCGTGGTGGTGCCAATCGAGGCGGCGGCACTCGCCGGCACGCTCGGCGGCATCGCCGAGATCACCCGCAGCGTCTTCGGCGATGGCGGAGCGGGACAGGGCGCGCGTGCGTCCGGCCTGCCGCCGCGCGTCGGCAACCCGGCCGCCAAATCCACGACGTCGTCGTGAGCGGCTTCTCCGAGATCGATCCGGCCTGGGCCTGGATCCTCGCCGGACTGCTGCTGATGGGCGGGGAATTGCTGCTGCCGGGTGTGTTTCTGGTCTGGCTCGGCCTCGCCGCCTGCGTCACCGGCCTCGTCGAGACCGCCTTCGACCTGCCCTGGCAGGCGCAGCTTCCGCTCTTCGCCGTGTTCTCGACGAGCGCGGTGATCCTCGCGACGCGGCTCGACCGCGGGCATGCGCCGGTGCTGAACCGCGGGGCGCACGGGCTGATCGGCCGGGAGGTCCTGCTCGACGCGCCCATCGTCGCGGGCCGTGGGCGCGCGCGGATCGACGACACGCTCTGGCCGGTCTCCGGCCCCGACCTGCCGGCCGGTGCGCGGGTGCGGGTGACGGGGGTGGAGGGGACTGTGCTGACGGTGGCGGCCGCCGCCTGAATCACTGCGCCCGCGTGTCGACCAGCTTCGCCCGCACTGTCGCCAGTCCGCGCGTGAGCTCGTCGAGGTCGTCCGCGAGCCAATCGTAGATCGCGCCGGCCGCCTCGGGAAACTCCTTGAGGACGCGGTGCATCAGCTGGGCGCTGATCCGCATCACCTCGGCCTTGGTCGCCGCCACGGCATCGGCCGGGCGCTTGCCCGGCGTGAACAGGGCGGTGCGGCCGATGAGGGCCGCGCGGCCGGCGACGACCGGCGTGCCGCCCTGGCCCTTCAGTTCGATCGTGCCGGACAGGACGACGTAGCCGCCATCGGCCCGGTCGCCGCGCCTGAACAGGGTTTCGCCGGTGTCCAGCGCGAGGCGTTCGCCGGCAAAGCTCAGCAGGCGCAGCGCACCGGAATCGAAGAATCCGAACACGGGGGCGGCGGAGAGGATCGCGATGTCGTCGTCGAACCCCAATGCGTGCCCATCCCTCGGCCGGTTCCGCCTGCGACAAGACCCTTAGCCGAAGGAGGGCCGCCTGCGAAACGCAAGGATTCGCGCCGTCTCCGGACCGGCTGTCCCCAACCAGCCGCACGGCCCGAGACGGGCCTGCATCCGGATCGCCAGCCGACGATGGATCATCAGTATCGCCAAGATCTTAACCCGGCGTTGAGCACGCGCCGGGCGCCTGTTCACGGCAGCAGCTTGTAGCCGCCACCCTCGGTGATCAGGATCGCGGCGGCGGCCGGGTTCGGCTCGATCTTCTGGCGCAGCCGGTAGATGTGCGTCTCGAGCGTGTGCGTGGTGACGTGGGCGTTGTAGCCCCAGACCTCGGCCAGCAGGGTGTCGCGGCCCACCACCTCACGGCCGGCGCGGTAGAGATAGCGCAGGATCGCCGTCTCCTTCTCGGTGAGCTTCAGCTTCGAGCCGCGCTCGCCGACCAGCAGCTTCGCGCCGGGCCGGAAGGTGTAGGGGCCGATCCGGAAGATCGCGTCCTCGCTCGCCTCGTGCTGGCGAAGCTGGGCGCGGATGCGGGCGAGCAGCACCGCGAACTTAAAGGGTTTCGTGACGTAGTCGTTGGCGCCGGCCTCCAGTCCCTCGACGGTGTCGTCCTCGGAATCCTGCGCGGTCAGCATGATGATCGGCCCGCGAAACCCCTCGCGCCGCATCACCCGCACGGCTTCGCGGCCGTCCATGTCGGGCAGCCCGACATCCATCACGACGAGGTCGATGCCGTCGGCTGCCACGAGGCTGATGGCGCCCTGCGCCGTCGCCTCGCCGATCGCCGCGAATTCCTCGTAGTGGTCGATCTCTTCGGTGAGCGTCTCCCGCAGGGCATCGTCGTCGTCGCAGACGAGGAGACGGTGGGTGTTGGACATCGGAAACGGGACTCCGGCGCAATGTCATGCGCGGCGGCTCCCGATCGATCCGCGATCGGGTCCGGATGTGTCAGAAAGCGCGTGCGCGGCGACGAGACCGCCCCATCCGGCCGCCGGCTGCACTGAGGAGCGGCCAGGACGGCCGGACCCGATGGCCAACCTAATCGGTTTTTCCCGTCAGGGAATAAGCAAAGCTCCGGTTTTGCAGCGTTTTCGGGGCTGCGTCGCGCTTCGTGCGCCGCCGGGCTCCGTCGGCGCCCGTGCGGCCACGGCCGCGCTGACGCCGACGGCCGTAAGCTTCGACTCTTCAGGCCGCCGGCCGTCGGCAAACGCGAAGGCGCGTCGCCGCACGCCGTCGCATGCTGGCAGATAGCGTAAACGTGTCTGTCTGCCGCGGACGCCTTGGACCGGTCACGGTCGAAGGCCGCTGATATAAGACGCGGCGGGCGAGGGCGGTCCGGACGCCGCGACGAGGGCACCATGAAGCGCACGACCGTTTCCCTGCTGCGGGTGCGCCCACTCGTCGGCGACAGGACCCGCGGGCACCTTGTCGTGGGGTCGGCGATCGTCCGTTGCGCGTTGGGGCGTTCCGGCATCGTCCAGACCAAGCGCGAGGGCGACGGCGCCTCGCCGCGCGGTGTCTTCCGCCTGCGCGGCGGCGCCTACCGGCCCGACCATTTCGGCACACGGCCGCCGACGGCCCTGCCGATCCGGGCGACGCGGCCCGGCGACGGCTGGTGCGACGACCCGCGCGACCGGCGCTACAACCGGCCGGTCCGCCTGCCGCTCCCGGGCGTCGGCGCCGAGGAGATGTGGCGCGGCGACGGGCTCTACGACCTCGTGATCGATCTCGACTGCAACCGCGGCCCGATCCGCCCCGGCCGCGGCTCGGCGATCTTTCTGCATGTCGCGCGTCCGGGCTATGGCCCGACCGAGGGCTGCGTCGCGCTCGCCCGGGCCGATCTGGTGCGCCTGCTGCGGCGCATCGGCCCACGCACGCAGCTGTCGATCGGGTAAGTCGGAGCCGGACCGGCCGCTGGCGTCGTAGCCGACCCGATACCATCGGGCCGACGGCTCTAAGATGTTGTTTCGACGTACTTTCTTTCGACGGATTTGCATCCGCCCGGTCGGAAGGCACACGACTTTGCACGGCCGGAAGGAGGGTCTGCGCAACCTCTGCCTGTCCGCGCCGGGGGACGTGTGCTATGACACCTGTACGAAAGTACACATTGACATCCTGGGAAGGGCGGCCTGCCGTGCCCGAGCGTTCCTATATCGCCGTCCCCTGCCATTGCCTGACGATGCGTCAGGCCTCGCGGCAGGTCACGCAGCTCTACGATCAGCATTTCGCGCCGACGCGTCTGCGCGTCACGCAGTACTCGGTGCTGCGCGTACTCGGACGCAACGAGCCGCTTTCCATGCAGGGTCTCGCCGACCTCATGGTCATGGACCGCACCACACTGAGCCGGGCCCTGCGCCCGCTCGAACGCGACGGTCTCGTCAGCGTGGCGCAGGGCCGCGACGCGCGCACCCGCCTGCTGTCCCTGACGCAGGCCGGCCATGACCTGCTCGACGAGCTGGCACCGATATGGAGCCGGGCGCAGGCCGAGTTCGAGACGCGATTCGGCTCCGACGAGACCCGGGACCTGCGCGGGATGCTGTCGCGGGTCGTCAGCCAGATCGCCTGAACCGGCCGCCGCCGCTCAGGCCGATCGCTTGAACAATGACACGACGTTCCCGGAATAATCCGGCTGCATCATAGGCTGCGATGCCGGCTCCCGCGTCTCGGGTTCGCTCGGCCGGCCCGCATTCCAGGTGATCCAGCGTGCCACCGGCCGGTCGCTGATTCGCCTCTGGACCCAGGCGGGTACCTTCGAAAGTGTCGCCATGCCCCCCTCCATCAGACTTGACCAGTCCAAAGTCAGCCCAGTTGCGGCATTTACGCAAGGGTTTAATGACACCTGACGTTGCGACGTCCCCGAATTTCACGCCGGGCTCGGTATTCGTCCGCGCCGATGCCTGCCGCGCGGCGGGGGATCGGAGCCGCGTGGATCCTGCGTAATCCACGGGCCGTCTGCTCGGGCCGGCCCTGTCGCCAAGAGCGGCGGCGGTTGCTAGGAGAGCCGGGCATTCAGCATCTTCGCAGGCAGGCCGAGGCCGTCCACGCGAAGAAGCGGCGTCACGACAAGGCCTTAGCGCTTTCTCCATGAATCGGGGTTCATGGCGTCGGACCAGTCGAGCCCGGACGAGGACCATGACGAGACCGGAGGCCAGCGGAGCGAGCGCAGTCGAGGCGGAGGCCCATGCGCGGCTGCTCGCCCATTTCGCGGAGACCGGATACGCCCCCGTGGCGCCGCCGGTGCTGCAGCCCGTCGAGCCGTTCCTCGAACTGTCGGGCGAGGATATCCGCCGCCGAATCTTCGTCACGACCGACGGCGCAGGAGCCGAACTCTGCCTGCGGCCCGAATTCACGATCCCCGTCTGCCGCCACCACCAGGCCACGCGTCCCGGTGATTCGGCGGATTATTCCTATCTCGGCCCGGTCTTCCGGCTGGCGGCAGGCGATCCCGACGAATTCACGCAGGCCGGCATCGAATCGATCGGCCGCACCGATACTCCGGCGGCGGATGCCGAGGTGCTCGGCATGGCGCTCGACGGGCTGGAGCGGCTCGGCCGCAAAGACGTCGCCGTCCGCCTCGGCGACATGGGCCTGACCCATGCGCTACTCGATGCGCTCGCCGTGCCGCCGGTCGCCAAGCGTCGGACCCTGCGGGCCATCGCCGCCGGGCGCCCGCTCGACGAGGTCGCCAACGCAGCCCAGGCCGAGGATCCGCATGCGGGGCTCCTCGCCACCATCCAGGGCCAGGACCCCAAGGGCGTGCGCGCCTTCGTCGAGGACGTCCTCTCGATCGCCGGGATCTCGCGGGTCGGCGGCCGCAGCGCCGGCGAGATCGCCGAACGCTTCCTCGCCAAGGCCGCCGCGCAGGCCCATGGCGGGGCCGGCCTCAATGCCGAGAACCGTGCCCTTGTCGAGCGCTACTGCGCCGTCACGGGCGACCCGGACCGTGCCATCGCCGCCGTGCGGGCACTGGCCAGTGAGGCTGGCCTTCGCCACGACGGACTCGACGCCGCGCTCGCGCTCTTCGAAGAGCGCACCGGCTTCATGGCCGCGCGCGGTCTGCCGGTCGAGCGCTTCGCCTTCTCCGGCGGCTTCGCGCGCAACCTCGACTACTACACCGGCTTCATCTTCGAGGTGACGGAGCGTCCCGGCGCGCCGACGCTCGTCGGCGGCGGCCGCTACGACGGCCTGCTCTCGCATCTCGGCAGCCCCGTCCCGCTGCCGGCGGTGGGCTGCGCCTTCTGGCTCTCGCGATGCGGCGGGAACTGACATGACCGACCAGACCAACGCCCCCCTGGTGCTCGCCGTCCCCTCCAAGGGACGCCTGCAGGAGAACGCCGCCGCGTTCTTCGGCCGCGCCGGGCTCAAGCTCGCCCAGCTCAGCGGCGCCCGCGACTATCGCGGCACCCTCGTCGGCGTGCCCGGCGTCGAGGTGCGCTACCTCTCGGCCTCCGAGATCGCGAGCCAGCTCGCCAGCGGCGCGGCCCATCTCGGTGTCACCGGCGAGGACCTGATCCGCGAGACGCTGCCCGATGCCGAAGGCTCGGTCGAGTTGCTCACGCCGCTCGGCTTCGGGCAGGCTACCGTGGTCGTCGCGGTGCCGCAGGCCTGGATCGACGTGCGCGCCATGAGCGACCTCGACGAGGTCGCCAGCGAGATGCGCCTGCGCCAGGGCCGAAAGCTCCGCATCGCCACGAAATACGTGAACCTGACCCGCCGCTTCCTCGCCGAGCACGGCATCGCCGATTACCGCATCGTCGAAAGCCTGGGGGCCACCGAGGGTGCGCCGGCCGCGGGCTCCGCCGAGATCGTCGTCGACATCACCACCACCGGCGCGACGCTGCAGGCCAACGCGCTCAAGATCCTCGACGACGGCATCATCCTGCGCTCGGAGGCGAATCTGGTCGCCTCGCTCAAGGCGTCGTGGGGCGAGGGTCAGCGCAGCGCATTGCGGGCCGTGCTCGGCCGCATCGCCGCCGAGGAGCGCGCCCGCACCAGCCGCGAGGTCCGCGCCGCCCTGCCCGAGAGCGGCGGGATCGATCTCGCGGGCATTGCCGCCCTGCACGAGGCCGAGCTGCCCTACGGCGCGCCGAAAGGCCTCGACGGCGAGATCGTCCTGCGCTGCCCGGCCGAGGCGGTCTTCGCCCTCTCCGACGCCCTGGTCCAGGCGGGAGCCCGCGCCGTCAGCGTCCGCCGCATCGACTACGCCTTCGCCGCGGAGAATCCTTTGGCGGAGCGGCTGCTCGCGCGGTTGTAGGGTCACTGATCTTTTTTCGGCGCGATGAGCCTTTGAGGCCGACGCCTTCCCCTCCCCCTTGTGGGGAGGGGTCAGGGGTGGGGGTGGTTCAGGACCGAGCGCCGCGGTGCCGCCTGCACCACCCCCACCTCCGGCTCCTCCCCACAAGGGGGAGGAGAGGCCCACGGGTCCGCCAGAACCTCAGGCGGACTGGCGACGTGTGAACGCGCGAGCGGCTTGCGGGGAGAGGGGGACCGCGGCGGCGCTCAATACGCCCGCACCTCCCGGATCTTTCCGTCGAACCCGACATGCAGCAGGCGCTCGCGGCCGTCCGAGCCCTTGGCGGCGACTTCCAGGTGGCGCGGGCCGCGGCCGGCGACGCGGAGATCGGTGTAGCCGGCGGCCTCCACCGACTTCGTGAGGGCCGGGACATCGGCCTGCGGCCCGAGGCCGACCTTGTCCCGCGCCCAGTCGAGGCCGCCGGGGGGCGGGCCGCCGGCCGGTCCGAGGCGTACCACCGAGCCATCGCCATGCGTCAGCAGCCGGGCGTGCAGGAAGCCGTTCTCGAAACGGCCCTGGACGGTGATCGTCTCCCCCTTCTTGGCCAGCGTGCCGCCCTCGCCCTCGCGGCCTGTCTCGACCAGAGCCCGGCCGGTGCCGTCCTGGATGATGAGCTTGTTGCCGAAGATCTCGGCGACCTCGCCCTTGGCGGCGACGGCGCCGGAGGGCGCCAGGGCCGAGATCGCCACCGGCGCGACCGGATCGAGCGACGCCTCGCCGCGCTGCGCCAGCGAGAGGCCGACGGCGCCGAGCGCCAGGGGAATCGCCAGGGCGCCGACGACGAGGCCGCGGCGGTGCCCGGACTTCGGCGCGGCGGTCTCGGTCCTGGCATCGCCGGGCGGGATCTCCCTGGCGGTGCCGTCGATGACGTTGTCTGTGTTCGGGGTGGTCATGATGCGTGTCCTTGTCCGTGGACCCTTTCGGGATGACGGCGTTCTAGGACACGCCCCGAAACCCGGACTGAACCCGGCGGTTCAGCCCCGGTTAAAGCCCCAGGCCTACCCACCGGCGCCGCACGGAACCCGGGAAACCATGAAACTGCTCCTCGCCGAGGATGACGGACCGCTGGCTGCCGAGCTCCTCAAGGCCCTTCGCGCCGAGCACTTTGCCGTCGATCATGCGGTGAACGGCGAGGACGCCTGGCATCTCGGCGAGACCGAACGCTACGACGCCGTGGTGCTCGATCTCGGGCTTCCGAAGCGCGACGGTATCAGCGTGCTGCGCGACTGGCGCGCGGCCGGGCGCACCCTGCCGGTGTTGATCCTCACCGCCCGCGACGGCTGGAGCGACAAGGTCGCCGGCTTCAAGGCCGGTGCCGACGACTACCTCGTCAAGCCGTTCCGGGTCGAGGAACTGGTGATCCGCCTGCGCGCGCTGGTGCGCCGGGCGCAGGTCGGCGGTGCCAGCCGGATTGCTTGCGGGCCGTTGAGTTACGATTCCGGGCTCGGCAGCTTTGAGCGCGATGGGCTGCCCCTCAAGCTCACCGGGCTCGAATGGCGGGTGCTCACCGCGCTGATCCTGCGCAAGGAGAGCGTGGTGCCGCGCACCCAGCTGATCGAGCGGGTCTACGAGGGCGACGCCGAGGTCGATTCGAACTCCGTCGAGGTCATCATCACGCGCCTGCGCAGAAAGATCGCACCGGCCCGGATCGAATCCGTACGCGGCCTGGGCTGGCGGCTGCATGCGGACCCGGCAGCGTGATGCGTCTCTTCCGGCTCGGCTCGCTGCAGCGGCGTCTGTTCTTCGGGGCGGCCCTCTTCATCCTGGCGGCGCTCGTCGTCGCTGGGCTCGCCATCGGCCTCGTGCTCTACCGTTTCGCCCGCGCCCAGATCGACGGCCGGCTCGATGCCGAGATCGCCGCCCTCGTCGCCGACCTGAGGCGTGGGCCGGAGGGCCTCCATCGCGCCCGCGAACCAGGCGCGGCGGGTTCCGAGCGCGGGCCGGCCGGCTGGTACTGGCAGGTCCGTTCCGGCGACACGGTGCTGCGCTCCGCCTCGCTGAAGGGCGCGACGCTCAGTCTGCCCGCCCAGCCAGCTCCATCGGACGAGGACGGCCCGCGGCCGGCCGACGGCAATGGCCCCGCGGGCGAGGCGCTGATCCTGCGCATTCTGACCCTGCCGTCCGCGAACGGTGCGCCCCCGGTGACGATCGCCGCCTCCGCTCCCGCAGCGGCCCTGCACGGGCCGCTGCGGGAGGCGGCGCGGACGCTGGTACTGACGCTCGGCCTGCTCGGCCTTGGCCTTCTCGCTGCCGTCACCGCCCAGGTGCGGCTCGGGCTCAGGCCCCTCGACCGCCTCCGAAGCAATCTCGCGGAGGTGCGTGCCGGCAGCCGCGCGCGGGTGCCGGTCGATCAGCCGAGCGAGGTCCGGCCGCTGGTGGACGAGGTCAACCTGCTGCTCGACCGCAACGAGGCCGGCTTGGAGCGGGCGCGTGCACAGGTCGCCAACCTCGCCCACGGCCTCAAGACGCCGCTCGCCACCCTCACCATGGCGCTCGATCGGACGCGCGATCCGGACGGGCGGCTTTCGCATCTTGTCACCGGCATGGACCGGCGCGTGCGCCACCACCTGCGCCGGGCACGCGCGGCCGCGCTCGGCAGTCCGACTCGCGCCCGCACCGACCTCGCCGCGCACGTGGCCGATCTCGCCGATACCTTGGCGCGGCTGCATTCCGGCAAGGTGCTGCGGATCGACAGGGCCGTCGCGGCCGGCACGTTCGTCTCCTGCGATGCGGAGGATCTCGACGAGATGCTCGGCAACCTCGTCGACAATGCCTGCCGCTGGGCGAAGGGCCGCGTGCGCATCACTGCTACGCGCGAAGCCCCGGACGTGAGCGTCGGCATCGAGGATGACGGCCCCGGCCTCGAACCGGAGGCGATCGCCCACGTCCTGCAGCGCGGCCGCCGCCTCGACGAGAGCGTGCCCGGCGACGGCTTCGGCCTGCCGATCACCCTGGAACTGGCCGGGCTCTATGGCGGCGGCCTCGATCTCGGCCGCTCCGATCTCGGCGGCCTGCGCGTGGTGCTGCGGCTCCCAGCCGCGTGATCGCGCGCCCGGCCCGATAGGTGGCTTCGTAAGGGGTTAATGCCTTGCGCGTTAACCTGGCCGGGCGCGGCGCCAGTCTCGCCAGCCCCGTTGCCACGGCGAAGATCTCACGATGGTCCCGATACCCCCGAACGAGGCCGAGCGGCTGCGCGCGTTGCAGGACCTGCGCATCCTCGGCAGTGCGCCCGAACCGCATTTCGATGCGGTCTGCCGCACCGCCTGCGCCCTGTTCTCGGTGCCGGTGGCGCTGGTCACGCTGGTCGACGCCGACACGCTCTGGGCCAAGGCGAGCTGCGGCATCGCCGTCGGGACGATCCCGCGCGAGGGCGCGTTCTGCAGCCGCACCATCCTCTCGGACGCAGTCGTGGTCGCCGAGGACGCGGCCTGCGACGCGCGCTTCGCCGACAGCCCGCTGGTGACGGGGGCGCCGCACGCGCGCTTCTATGCCGGCGCGCCGCTGATCCTGCGGACGGGCCTGCGGGTCGGCAGCCTCTGCCTGCTCGATGTCGTGCCGCGGACCTTTTCGGATGCGCAGAGCCGGCAGTTGCAGGATCTCGCCGAGATCGTGGTGGCGCATCTGCGCCTGCGCGCGGCGAACGCGGACAAGGCCCAGGCCGTCGCCGACCAGCAGAGCGCGATCCTGGCCCAGCTCGCCGAGGGCGTGATCGTCACCGACGCCGAGGGCCGCATCGCCCTCGTCAACGAGGCCGCCGCCGCGATCCACGGCGTCGCCCGCCTCGCCGTGGCGCCCGACGACTACAGCGACACCTACCACCTCTACACCGAGGACGGCCTGCCCTACGCTCCGCTGGAGCTGCCGCTGGCGCGGGCCGTGCGCGGCGAGACCGTGCGGGATGCGCGCTGGCGCATCCAGCGCCCCGACGGATCGGAGGTTCTCGCCATCGGCAACGCCCAACCCCTGCGGGGGCCGCAGGGCGACCGCATCGGCGCCGTGCTGACCTTGCGCGACGACACGGCGCGCGAGGCCGTCACGCGCCGCCTGCGCGAGAGCGAGGCGCGGATGCGCGCGCTCACCGACAACATGCCCTCGGGCATGGTCTTCCAGCTCGCGGCGGGGCGGGACGGGAGCGGACGGCGCTTCCTGCACCTCTCGCGCAGCTACGAGCGCCTGACCGGCCTGTCGGTCGAGACGGTGCTGGCGGATGCGCGCGTCGCCTACGGACTGATCCTGCCCGAGCACCATGTCGTGATCGCCGAGGCCGAAGCGCGCTCGATCCGCGATTGGGCGCCGTTCGACGTCGAGGTGCGGTTCCGGCGTGCCGATACCGGCGAGGTCCGCTGGGCCCGGATCGTCTCCGCGCCGCGGGAGCTGTCCGACGGCTCCCTGATCTGGGACGGCATCCTGATCGACGTCACCGAGCAGAAATGCACCAGCGAGGCCCTGCGCGAATTGAACGCCACCCTGGCGCAGCGCGTCGCCGCGCGCACGCAGGAGGCGGATGCGGCGCGGCAAGAGGCCGAGGCGGCGAGCTTGGCGAAATCGGATTTCCTGGCCTCGATGAGCCACGAGATCCGCACGCCGCTCAACGGCATCCTCGGCTACACCGACCTGCTGCTCGAACACGCCGCGCTCGACCTGGGCCTGCGCCGCTACGGCGAGCGCATCCGCTCGGCCGGGTCGGCGCTGCTGACCATCGTCGACGACATCCTGGATTTCTCCACCGTCGAGGCGGGACGGATCGCGCTCTCGCCGGCGCCGCTGGCCCTCGACCGCCTCGCCGAGGAGGCGGCGGCGATCGTGCGGCTCAGCGCGGAGCTCAAGGGCCTGGCGCTCAGGGTCGAAGCCGCCCCCGGGCTGCCGGCCTTCGTGCTCGGCGACCGCGACCGGCTGCGGCAGGTGCTGCTCAACCTGCTCAACAACGCGGTGAAGTTCACGGCGAGCGGCAGCGTCGTCCTGGCGATCGACGCCACGCGGATCGCCGGCGCGGCGCGGCTGCGCTTCGCCGTGCGCGATACAGGCATCGGTATTCCGGCGGCCAAGCAGCACCTGCTGTTCGCGCGCTTCAGCCAGATCGACGGCACCATCCGGCGCGAATTCGGCGGCACCGGCCTCGGCCTCGCCATCTCGAAGCGGCTCGTCGAGCTGATGGGCGGCACCATCGGCCTCGACAGCGAGGTGGGGCGCGGCGCGACCTTCTGGTTCGAGGTCGCGCTGCCGCTGGCCGAGCCGGCGTCCGCGCCGGCGCAGGTTCTGGCGCCTCAGCCGCCTCCCGGACGCCGCCGGCTGCTGCTCGTCGAGGACGTCGTCCTCAACCAGGAACTGGCGCATGCCGTGCTGACGCGCGCCGGCCACGCCGTCGACGTCGTCTCCGGCGGGGCCGAGGCGATCGCGGCGGTCCAGCAGAAGCCCTACGATCTCGTGCTGATGGACATCCAGATGCCGGGAATGGACGGGATCACGGCCACCCGCCTGATCCGCGCCCTCGACCACCCGGCCTCCGCGCTGCCGATCGTCGCGATGACCGCCAACGTGCTGCCGCAGCAGATCGCGCGGTATCGTGCCGCCGGCATGCAGGACCATGTCGGCAAGCCGTTCGAACGGGCCGCGCTGCTGGCCACGATCGAGCGCTGGGCACGACGGGGCGACGACGCCCCGGTCGAGGCCGGGTCGGCCGGCCTCGACCGCGACGCCTTCGAGGGAATGGTCGCCGTGCTCGGCCGCGGCGCCATCGACCGACTGCTCCTCACCCTCGTCGAAGAGCTCGACGGCCGGCTCGGACCGGAGGGGACGCTGCCCGACCGCGACAGCCTCGCCGAGGGCGCCCACGCGATGATCTCCGCCACCGCCATGCTCGGTTTTTCGGACTTGGCGACACTCTGCCGCGAGGTCGAGACCGCCTGCCGCGCCGGCGCCGACTACCGTGCTCTGGTCGCGCGGCTGCACGCGCAACGGCGGCTCACCGTCGGCCAGATCGCGACGCTGCGGGCGGCGTGACGCGGAAACGAAGCCGGGGCGGCGGTGAGGGTGCGACCTCGGAGGCGGCTCTCCCGTCGAAGTCCCCGCAGCTTCGGCTCCCGGCTTTGGCAATTCCGATCCGTCATCCCATCTGAGCCTCACGCTCACGACGGGACCAGGCGCGGATGCAGCTCACCGGACTCCACCACCTCACCGCCGTGACGGCGCGGGCCGCCGACAACGCCGCGTTCTACACCCGCGCGCTCGGCCTGCGCCTCGTCAAGAAGACCGTGAACCAGGACGACGTCTCGGCCTATCACCTGTTCTACGCCGACGGGCTGGCCTCGCCGGGCTCCGACATCACCTTCTTCGACTGGCCGGCACCCCCCGAGCGGCGCGGCGCCAACAGCATCAGCCGGACGGGCCTGCGGGTCGCGGGCGGCCTCGACTGGTGGCGCGACCATCTCGCGCGGGAGGGCGTGCGGGTGGCCGAGCCGGCAATGCGCGACGGACGCCTCACGCTGGATTTCGAGGACCCGGAGGGCCAGCGCCTGAGCCTCGTCGACGACGGCGGCGAGGGCGAGGCGCATCCCTGGGCGAAAAGCTCTGTTCCGGCGGAGCGCCAGATCCGTGGGCTCGGCCCGGTGCGGCTCAGCGTCGCCGCGCCCGAGCGCACCGAGGCGGTGCTCACGGACGTCCTCGGCATGCGCTTCGAACGCGGCTTCGACACGCCCGAGGGCGAAGTCCGCGTCTTCGCCATGGGAGAAGGCGGCCCGGCGGCGGAGGTGCAGGTCCTGAAGGACGCGAGCACCCCGGCCGGCCAGGGTGCCGGCGGCGTCCACCACGTCGCCTTCCGCATTCCCGACGTCGACTACAGCGCCTGGGCCGACCGGCTGAAGTCCCGCCGCATGCCGACGAGCGGGCCGGTCGACCGCTACTACTTCCGCAGCCTGTACTTCCGCGAGCCCAACGGCATCCTGTTCGAGATCGCCACCGACGGCCCCGGCTTCACCGCCGACGAGCCGCTGGAGACCCTCGGCCAGGGCCTCGCCCTGCCGCCGTTCCTGGAATCGCGCCGGGCCGAGATCGAGGCGGGGCTGAAGCCGCTCTGAACCGGCGTCCTCACGCCACCTGCCCATGCCGCGATTCAGTCATGAACCACAGGCATGCGGCGCTTTCGGCAAGCTGCGTCTCATCTGTCTTCGCAGGCTCTCGGCAAGCCCCCTGGCTTGACGCGCCGGCCGCACCTGCGAGAAGAGCCGCCAAAATGAATCGGACCCGGGACAGCTTAGAATTATGAGCAAGTACTACGAGGAGCGGGTTCTCAGCGTCCATCACTGGACCGACACGCTGTTTTCCTTCCGCACGACCCGTGATCCCGCGTTCCGTTTCCGCAACGGCGAATTCACGATGATCGGCATCGAGATCGAGGGCCGGCCGCTGCTGCGCGCCTATTCCGTCGTCTCGGCCAATTACGAGGAGGAACTCGAGTTCTTCTCGATCAAGGTCGCGAACGGCCCGCTCACCTCGAAGCTGCAGCACCTCAAGGTCGGCGACCCGATCATGGTCGGCAAGAAGCCGACCGGCACGCTGGTGCTCGACAACCTGCTGCCCGGCCGGAACCTCTATCTCCTCGGCACCGGCACCGGGCTCGCGCCCTTCATGTCGATCATCAAGGACCCGGAGACCTACGAGCGCTTCGAGAAGGTCGTGCTGGTCCATGGCTGCCGGCAGGTGCAGGAGCTCGCCTATGGCGAGACCATCACCGAGGCGCTGCCGAACCACGAATTCCTGGGCGAGGTCATCTCTGCCGGCCTGATCTACTACCCGACCGTGACCCGCGAGCCCTTCCGCAACCGCGGCCGCATCACCGACCTGATGGTCTCCGGCAAGCTGTTCGAAGACATCGGCCTGCCGAACATGGCGATCGAGAACGACCGCTTCATGCTCTGCGGCTCGCCGGAGATGATCAAGGACACCCGCGAATTGCTCACCAGCCTCGGCTACGAGGAGGGCAACCACGGCGAGGCGGCGCATTACGTCATCGAGAAAGCCTTCGTCGAGAAGTGAGTCTCCAACGATCGGCCTTCCCGGCGCCCGGGAGGGTCTGACGTTGCCGCCGCGCGCGCTCTTCATCGCCGGCTCCGGCACCGAGATCGGCAAGACCTACGTCACCGCCGCGCTGGCCCGCCGCCTGCGCGGGCAGGGCCGCGCCGTCCTGGCGCTCAAGCCGCTGGCGAGCGGCGTCCCGCCCCTCGACGATCCCGCCTTCGCCGAGACCGACACCGCGCTGCTCCTCGCCGCGCAGGGATTGCCCGTCACGCCCGCGACGGTGGAGGCCTGCTCGCCCTGGCGGTTTGCCGCGCCCCTCGCGCCCGATCAGGCGGCCGCCTGCGAAGGACGCACGTTGGGCCTCGACGACCTCGTGGCGTGGTGCGAGGCGCAACGCGCCGCCCACCCGGAACCGACGCTTCTCATCGAAGGCGTCGGCGGCCTGATGAGCCCGGTCACCGCCGACGCCACCGGCCTCGACTGGCTGAAACGACTTGGTTTGCCGGCTCTCCTCGTCTCCGGCAGCTATCTCGGCGCGATCAGCCACGCGCTGACCGCCATCGAGACCCTGCGCGCCCACGGCGTCCTGCTCGCCGGTGTGGCGGTGAGCGAAAGCGACGGAGCGCCGACCCCGCCGGAGGTGGTGGCCGAGGCGATCGCGCGGCGCGTCACGGCGCCGGTCGCGGTGCTGCACCGGGGCGGGGCGTTCCCGGATGCGCTGGCCGGCGTGATCTGACCGGCGGCCTCGCCGGCATCCGGGGCCATCGCGTGCAGGCCGGGACCCGAAGCCTGCAACCGCTGGCGTCGAGGTGCTACCGAAAGTGTCACCATTTCATCACATCGCACAGGCCGCATGAGCCCGCGCATGCGTCGGCGATCGGACGATGGAAGCGGTCGCAGACCCCGCCGCCCCTTCGACGGAGGCGCACGGGCGGCGAGCCGGTATCATCCAATCCCGCATTGCCGCACCCGAGTTTATAACCGTTCCACAACATAGAAATTGTCGTTCTGGATAGAGTATCCAATAGGTCGATCACACCGCCGTGAAGCCATGACGAGTCCGGCACTATCCTGCCGTTCTGTGCTGCGTTGAGGATCGACACCATGAACCGGTACTACCCGAATGCTGTGTCCGGTATCGCCCCCCGGCCGCTGGGCCGTTCGCTCTGGATCGCATTGCTGTCGACGACCTGCGCCCTGATCGGGCCCGGCGCGGCGTTCGCCCAGGGCCGCCCGGGGAACGACATCGAGATCGAGGAACTGAGCGTCACCGGCGAAGGCGGCGGGCGCAACCTCGGCGGCGCCCTGTACGAGCGCGGCGGCGCGGTCGGCCCCGTGCCCGGCTACGTCGCCACGCGCAGCACCGTCGCCACCAAGACGGACACGCCGATCTTGGAGACAGCGCAGTCGATCTCGGTGATCGGCCGCAAGCAGATCGAGGACCAGAACGCGCTCTCGATCAACCAGGCCCTGCGCTACACCCCGAGCGTCACCACCGAGCAGCGCGGCGGCGCCGGCTCGACCCGGCTGGAGCAGTTCCTGATCCGCGGCTTCAACGCCCCGGTCTTCCTCGACGGCATGGCGCTGGTCGGCGGGCGCGACGCCAACGCCACGATCGACCCCTACCGGCTCGAGCGCGTCGACGTCATCAAGGGGCCGGCCTCCGTGCTCTACGGGCAGTCGGGGCCGGGCGGCATCGTCAACCTCGTCTCGAAGGTGCCGCGCTTCGTCCAGCACGGCGAGGTCTTCGTGCAGGGCGGCGGCTTCAACGAGGTCCGCGGCGGCTTCGACGTCGGCGGCCCGATCGCGTCGGACGTGCCGGGACTCGCCGACCAGTTCGCCTACCGCGTCGTCGGCTTCGGCTGGAAGGGCGACGGCCCGGCGGTGACGACGGAGGTCGAGCGCGCGCTCATCAACCCGAGCGTAACGTGGCGGCCTTCCACCGACACCTCGCTCACGATCATCGGCAACTACCAGCGCGACCCGTATTCGGGCTTCTACGGCGGCTTTCCGGCGGTGGGCACGGTGTTTCCGCGCAACTTCGGCAGCGGCTTCGTCGGCCGCCTGCCGGTGAACTTCTACGACGGCGACCGCAACATCGAGCGCTCGGACCGGACCCAGGCCTCGATCGAGTACCTGTTCGACCATCGCGTGAACGAGAACATCCGCTTCCACTCGGCCGGGCGCTACCTGCGCACGGAGGGCGATTATCGCAGCGTCTACAGCGCCTTCAACGTCAACAACGGCCCCACCGCCTCCGGCCCGCTGCTGCCGCGCGCAGTCATCGCCACCAATGTTGACGCCGAAGCCTACACGATGGACTCGAACGTCGTGGCGAACTTCGACACCGGCTTCATCGCCCACACCGCACTCGTCGGCGTGGACCACCGTACCTTCAGCACCCGGACGCTCAGTTCGCCCTTCCCGGCCGCGCCCGACCTCAACGTGCTGGCGCCGAACTACGCGATGAACATCGCGGTCCCAGCCTTCAACACGGCCTCGCGGGTCGATGCGCAGCAGACCGGGATCTACTTCCAGGATCAGGCGAAGTTCGACCGGCTCGTCCTGACGCTCGGCGGGCGCTACGACGTCGCCCGCCAGACCGGGCCCACGCGCGCCTTCAACTTCGCCGCCGGCACGAGCACGCTGACGCGCCAGGACGCGCCGGCCGACGCCATGACCTACCGGGCGAGCCTGCTCTACCTGTTCGAGTCCGGCGTGGCGCCGTACGTGTCCTACGGTCAGGCCTTCGAGCCGATCGTCGCCGGCCGGGTCTTCGACACCGCCTTCGGCACCGTCGGGCGCGTGCCGGACCCGCAATTGAGCGACCAGTACGAGGCCGGCATCAAGTACCAGCCTCCCGGCACCGACATCCTGCTGACCGCGGCGGCCTTCGACATCCGCCAGTCGAACCGCACCACCGCCGACCCGCAGCGCCAGGGCTTCGTCGTGCAGACCGGTGAGGTCGGCGTGCAGGGCGTCGAGTTCGAGGCGCGGGCCAACATCACCGAGAGCCTGACCCTGATCGGTGGTTTCTCGCTTCTCGACATCCGCAACGTCCGCGACGACGGCCGGATCCTGAACGACGTGACGGGGCAGATGGTGCCCCTCCAGGGCCGCAGCCCGGTGCTGGTGCCGGACAAGACCGCCTCGCTGTTCGTGGATTACCGCTTCACCGAGGGTCCGCTGCTCGGCCTCGGGCTCGGCGGCGGCGTGCGTTATCTCGGGCCGTCCTGGGGCGATGCGGCCAACACCTTCCAGGTGCCGGAGAGCGTACTGGTCGACGCGGTCGTCTCCTACGACCTGAAGCACCTCGACCCGACGCTGCAGGGCTTCACCACGCAGATCAACGCCAACAACCTGCTCAACGAGACCTATGTCAGCGGCTGCAACGGCTACACGAGTTGCTATTACGGGCTGCCGCGGACGGTCTACGCGACGCTCCGCTACCGCTGGTAAGGGATCGACGATGCGCAACGGCTTGCGGCAATCGATGGCGTGGCTGCACGCCTGGTCCGGCCTCGTGGTCGGCTGGGTGCTGTTCGCAGTCTTCGTCACCGGCACCGCGAGCTACTACCGGCCCGAGATCTCGCAGTGGATGCGGCCGGAACTGACCGCCGCGGCCGCGCCCCTCGAGGCCGCCGGCCTCGGCCGCGCCGCCGATTTCGCCCGGACGCACCTCGAGACCGCCGCCAAGGGCGCGCGCTCCTGGTTCATCACCCTGCCGACGCCGGCTCACCCGGTGGTCGACGCGATCTGGCGCACGAAGCCGGGAATGCCGCCGGAATGGGCGACGCTCGACCCGGCGACGGGCGCGCCGATGCCGGTGCGCCAGACCAAGGGCGGCGACTTCTTCTACCGCTTCCACTTCGAACTCAGCATGCCGCCGCTCTGGGGCCGCTGGATCGTCGGCATCTGCGCCATGGCGATGCTGGTGGCGCTGCTCAGCGGCATCGTCACCCACCGCCGCATCTTTTCGGACTTCTTCACCTTCCGGCGGGGGGCGAAGTCGGCGCAGCGCAGCTGGCTCGACGCACACAACGTCACCGGCGTGCTGGCGCTGCCGTTCCACCTGATGATCACCTATACCGGGCTCGTCACCCTGGCGCTGATGTACATGCCCTGGGGCGTCACGGTCGCCTATGACGGCGACGCCCAGAAGTTCTACGCCGCGTCTGGACAGGTCACGGCCGCGCGCCCGCCGGCCAAGAGCCCGGCGCCCCTGGCGCCGTTCGGGCCGATGGTCGAGCGGGCGCTCGCCCTGAACGCCGAGACCCTGGAGCGGCTCACCGTCCAGAATCCCGGCGACGCGAACGCCGTCGTCGTCGCGGTGTTCGAGGAGCCGCACGGGCTGATGCACCGCCATCCCCAGATCGCCTTCGACGGCGTCACCGGCGCGGTGATCGAGACCACCGGCGCGATGAAGCCGGCGGTGGGCACCTTCGCGACCATGGTCGGCCTGCACGAGGCGCATTTCGCAGGGACGGCGCTCCGCCTGCTGTTCTTCGTCTGCGGCCTGATGGGCACCGCCATGGTGGCGACCGGCCTCGTGCTGTGGTCGGTCGCCCGGGTGCCGAAGCCCGGCGCGCAGGCCGGCTTCGGTCAGCGCCTGGTCGAGATGCTGAACGTCGGCACCATCGCCGGCATGCCCGCCGGCGTCGCCGCCTACTTCCTCGCCAACCGGCTGCTCCCGACGGGGCTCGCGGAGCGCGCCGACTGGGAAGTCCGCGTCTTTTTCGCCGCCTGGGTCGTGCTGGCGCTCCACGCCCTGCTGCGCGGCCCCGCACGCGCCTGGCGCGAGTGCTTCTTCGCGAGCGCCGTGCTGTTTTTCGGCGTGGCTTTGGCCGACATGCTGACGACCGGCGGGGCCCCGCTGTTCGGCAGCCCGACCGCCGCCGGCCCGTTCCTCGGCTTCGATGCGGTGATGCTCGCCCTGAGCGGGTGCCTTGCCTATGCCGGCTACAAGATCCGGCCGCGGCGGACGGCACCCTCCCGGGCGACGCCACGCCTGCAGCCGGCGCACGGCCTGCCTCAGCGCTGAAGCGGACCGCGCCGCGCGACGGATATTGCTGCCGATCGGCGAAAGCCGGGTCTCGGCTTCAGCGCGGCGCGCTGGCCGGGCCGGCCACCGCCGCTTCACCCGGCTTGAAGCTCCAGAGTTCGGTCGGCAGGGAGGCTGGTGCGCCCTCCTTGTAGAAGGCCGAATCCTGGATGTGCGAGGTGGTCACGTAGAGCGTGCCGTCCGGTCCCTCGGAAAAGGTGTCGGGCCAGCGCAGCTGCGGGTCCTGCACCAGCGTCGTCAGGCCGGAATTCGTGCCCGAGAGGGTGCGCACCTTGATCGCGTCTTCCTGCGGCGAGGTCACGTATAGGCGGCCGTCGCGCTTCGCGATGATCAGACCGTCGGCCGGGCCGTTCTCGCCCACCGTCGTGATCTTGCCCGACAGGCTCCTGTCGGTGAACGCGTCCGGGACCACCGCGGACGTGATCCAGCCGGTCAGGGCCGCGGTCGGCAGGCTGTAGAGCGTCTTGCCCTTGATCGCCTGCCAGTACAGCGTCCCCCCGTCGGGCGAGAGCGCGATGCCGTCGGCCGAGAACTCGACGCCGCGCCCGTCGGGCCGGCGCAGGGGTTTGCCGTCATAGGTCACGGTCACGCTCGTATCGGGCATGGTGGTGGGATCGCCAGCCAGCACACGGCGCGCCCGGCCGCTGTCGACGTCGACTACGATCAGCGCGCCCTCGGCGCCGGAATCGGTCAGATAGGCGGTCTTGCCGTCGGGCGAGATCCGCACGTCGTTGAGATACGACCCCTGGGGCGCGACCCCGGCATCGAAGGGAATCGTCTTGGCGACCGTGTTGGTCTTCAGGTCGATCGCGACGAGCTTCGGGCCGTCCTTCACCGTCGCGGCCATGGCGGGGGCGGCGGCGTCGACGACCCAGAGGCGGTCCTGCCCGTCGGCCACCACGCTCTGCACGCAGACGAAGTGGTTCTTGGGGTCGACCGCGTCCTTCTTCGCGTTGCGCCAGCCGTTCCATTCCGCATCGGGAAACGGCGTGACCTTGCCGTCCTTCACCTCGGCGACCGAGACCGGAGCATCGTCGGTCCATCGCGGAAAATTCACGAAGATGCGGCCGTCCCTGGCCACGGTGACGCCGGTGACCTGATGCTCGAAGCTCGCGACCTTGGTGAGGGTGCCGGAGGGTGCCTCGGCCGCGGCGGGCGACAGCAGGGCGGTACCGAGCAGCAACGCGGACAACAGCGTGCGGGCCTTGAAGGGCGTCATGACGAACTCGTGCGATGGGAGCTTGAGGAAACGGGACCGTGCAACGCCTCGGCCCGGCCGAAGTTCGGGCCGAGGCGCTGTGCAGCAATCAGTTCGGGTGGAAGACCACCTTGGTGCAGGCGTCGGTCTTGTCGCGGAAGGTCTTGTAGAGCTCCGGTCCGTCGGCGAGGTTCGTCGAGCGGTGCGAGATCATCGAGGTCATGTCGAACTTGCCCTCCTGGATCAGCTTGGTCAGCGGCTCCAGGTAACGCTTCACGTGGGTCTGGCCGCTCTTCATCGTCAGGCCCTTCTGGACGATCATGCCCATGTTGACCGGGATCGGCCCGCCATAGACGCCCGGCACCGAGACGATGCCGCAGGGCCGGACCGCCTTGATCGCCTCCATGAGGGCGTAGGGACGCTGGGTGGAGGTGAGCTTCTCCTGGATCGTGTTGACGAGGCTGGCGACGCCATGTCCGGCGGAGGCTTCCATGCCGACGCAGTCGATGACCGCATCCGCGCCTTCGCCCTTGCTGATCTCCTTGATCCGCTCGAACACGTCCTCGTTCATGAAGTCGATGACGTCGGTGGCGCCGTAGGTGCGGGCGAGGGCGAGGCGCTCGGGCACCGTGTCGATGGCGATGATGCGCTCGGCGCCGAGCACCTTGGCCGACTGGATCGCGAACAGGCCGACCGGACCGGCGCCCCAGACCGCGATGATCTCACCGCCCTGGATCTCGCAATGCTCCGCGCCCTGCCATCCGGTCGGCAGGATGTCGGTGAGGAACAGCAGGGATTCGTCGTCCATGCCCTCGGGCGCCAGCATCGGCGCGACATCGGCCATCGGCACGCGCACGTATTCGGCCTGTCCGCCGGCATAGCCGCCGGTGATGTGCGAATATCCGAACAGGCCGGCGGTGGTGTAGCCGAACTGCGCGGCGGCCATCTCGGCGTTTCGGTTCGAGCGCTGGCAGACCGAGTAGTTGCCGAGCTTGCACTGGCGGCACTCGCCGCAATTGATGTTGAAGGGGACGACGATGCGGTCGCCCTTCTTGAACTTGGTGAAGCCTGCGCCGACCTCGACGACCTCGCCCATGAACTCGTGGCCGAGCACGTCGCCCGCCTCCATGGTCGGCATCTGCCCGTCCATGAGGTGGAGGTCCGAGCCGCAGATGGCGCAGGACGTCACCTTGATGATGACGTCGCGGACATCCTCGATCTGCGGGTCCGGCACCGTGTCGCAGCGGATGTCGCCCTTGCCGTGCCAGCACAGTGCTTTCATGACGCGTCTCCGGAATGCTGAGAGGCGCCCCGGTCGAGGCGCATCAGGGCATCCGCGGGCGGGCCATCAATGTTCCTCTGCGATCCGCGCGTCGGGCCGCGCCGTATGTCGCACCGCTCGCGGGTCGCGGCCGTCTACCGGCCCGCGCCGGTCCCATCCGGCCGTGCCCGGCCGAAATCGGCCTCGGCCGTCTCCTGGCCCATGGCGACGATGCCCTTCCGGATCGCGCGGGTGCGGCTGAAGAGATCGAACAGGGCGTCGCCGTCGCCCCAGCGGATCGCCTTGGTCAGCGCCGCGAGGTCCTCGTTGAAGCGGCCGAGCATCTCGAGCACCGCGTCCTTGTTGGTGAGGAAGACGTCGCGCCACATGGTCGGGTCGGAGGCGGCGATGCGGGTGAAATCGCGAAAGCCGCCGGCCGAGAACTTGATCACCTCGGACTGCGTCACCGTCTCGAGGTCGGCGGCGGTGCCGACGATGTTGTAGGCGATCAGGTGCGGGACGTGGCTGGTGATGGCGAGCACCAGGTCGTGATGCTCGGGGCTCATCGTCTCGACGATGGCGCCGAGTCCCTCCCAGAACGCCGTCACCGCGGCGACGGCCTCCGGCTCGGTGCCCTCCGGCGGCGTGAGGATACACCAGCGGTTCTGGAACAGCGTGGCGAAGCCGGAATCGGGGCCGGAATATTCGGTGCCCGCCACCGGATGGGCCGGCACGAAGGCGTTGTCGGATTTGAGATGCGGCATCACCGCCGCGACGACCGAGCCCTTCACCGAGCCGACGTCCGAGAGAATCGCGCCGGGCTTCAGATGCGGCGCAAGCTCGGCCGCCACCGCGCCGATCGCGCCGACCGGCACGCACAGGATCACGAGGTCGGCCCCGGCCACCCCCTCCGCGAGGCTGCCGGTGGCGTGGTCCGCGAGCCGAAGCGCCCGGACCCGCTCGAGCACGGCCGGTTCGCGGTCCACCGCGACGAGGTTTTCGGCAAGTCCATAGGTCCGCGCGCCGCGGGCGATCGACGAACCGATCAGGCCGAGGCCGACGACGGCCACGGTATGCAGCCTGTCACGCATCCCGATGATCGCCGTGACTGGCCAAGGCAGCAACGAAAGCGCGGTTCGCCTCCTCGCTGCCGACGGTGACCCGAAGCGCATTCGGCAGGCCGTAGGCCGAGACCCGGCGCACGATCACCCCCTGCCGCGTGAGGTGGGCGTCGGCATCGGCTGCCGTGCGTCCGGGCTCGTCCGGGAAGTGGATCAGCAGGAAGTTTCCGACGCTCGGCGTCACCGCGTAGCCGAGCCCGCGGACCTGCTCTACGAGCCAGCCGAGCCATTGATCGTTATGGGCGATCGCCGCCGCGACATGCGCCTCGTCACCGATCGCGGCAGCCCCGGCGGCGATGGCGCCGGCGGAGACGTTGAAGGGGCCGCGGATGCGGTTGAGCGCGTCAACCACGCCCTCCGGCCCGACCATCCAGCCGATGCGCTGCGCCGCGAGGCCGTGGATCTTGGAGAAGGTCCGCGTCATCACGACGTTCTGCGACTCCAGCACGAGCTCCAGCCCGGCGCCGTAATCGTTCGCGCGGACATACTCGGCATAAGCGCCGTCCAGCACCAGCAGCACGTCGCCCGGCAGACCGGCATGGAGGCGGCGGACTTCGTCGAAGGGCAGGTAAGTGCCTGTGGGATTGTTCGGATTCGCGATGTAGACGATCTTAGTGCGCGGCGTCACGGCGGCGAGGATCGCGTCGACGTCGGCCGTCAGATCGGTCTCCGGCGCGACCACCGGGATGCCGCCGGCCGCCAGGATCGCGATGCGGTACACGAGAAACCCGTGCTCGCAGAAGATGCCCTCGTCGCCGGGGCCGAGATAAGCCAGCGCCAGCAGGCTCAGCAGCTCGTCGGAGCCTGCGCCGCAGACGATGCGTGCCGGATCGAGCCCGTAGCGGGCCGCGATGGCCGTGCGCAATTTCGTAGCGTTTCCATCGGGATAGAGCGCGAGCGTCTCGGATTCCGCCCGCAGGGCCGCGACGGCCTGCGGGCTCGGGCCGAGCGGCGTCTCGTTCGAGGAGAGCTTGTGGATCTTGGCCACACCCGGCGCCGCGCTCTTGCCGGGCACATAGGCCTCGATGGCGAGCACGCCGGGGCGGGGCACGGGGCGGAGGGATTCGGCAACGGACATGGCGACGGATTGCTGACGGATGGCGACGGATATCCGTCGTCTACAGCATTTCGCGTCGCCGTGGAGTCGGCCTGCTCAGGCCTCCGTATTCGCGTCGATATCCTTGCCCCGCGTCTCGTGCATCAGCATCGCCGCAATCGTACCGACCACGCTGAAGGCAACGAGGTAGTAGGCCGGCGCCAGCCGGTCGCCGGTGACGGCGATCAGCTTGTTGATCACCCAGTTGGTGCTGCCCCCGAAAATCGAGACCGAGAAGGCGTAGACGATCGAGAGGCCGGCGCTGCGCACGTTGCGCGGCAGCGATTCCGGGATGCCGACGATGATCGCCGCCGCGTTGATCGAGGACAGCGCCGACATCAGGAAGGTCACGGCGTAGACGTTCAGCGCGGTGGGGGCGTGGACGAGCCAGGCGAAGGCCGGCACCGCCAAGACGACGATCGCGGCGCGTGGAAAAATCATCACCGGGCGCCGGCCGACGCGGTCGGCGAGCCAGCCGCCCAGCAGCGGAAACACGATCGAGGCGAGCCCGAGCGCGATCGGCACGGCGGTGGAGACGGTCTCGGTCAAGCCCAGCGTCGCCTGCGCGTAGACCGGCATGTTGGTGCCGATGGCGTTCGAGACGGTGGAGGCCGCGATGACGAGGAAGGTGAGGGCGAGGAGGCGGCCGTGGTCGCGCACCAGCCGCACCACGACCTGAAGCGTCGAGTCGGCGGCTGCCGGGTCCTTCGCTTCGCCGGCCGTCTCCGGCAGATGGCTGCGGATGACGAGGCCCACCGGCACGATGCCGATGCCGAGCAGGAACATCCCGCGCCAACCCCACTCTGCCATGGCGTGGTCGCCGACGGCTAGGGTCAGCAGCGTGGCGACGACACCTGCGATCAGCGCGGCGCAGCCCTGGCTCGCGATCTGCCAGCTGGCGACGAAGCCGCGCTGCTTCGGCGGCGCCGCCTCCAGCAGGTAGGCGGTGGAGGGTCCGACCTCGCCGCCGAGCGCCAGCCCCTGGATCAGCCGTCCGGCGATGACGATGGCCTGCGACCAGCCGCCGAGCACCGCGTAGCCCGGCGTCAGCGCCAGCATCAGCATGCCGACCGCCATCAGCGCGATGGTGATCAGCATGGCGGGCTTGCGGCCCGCCCGGTCGGCGAAGGCGCCGATCAGGATACCGCCCACGGGCCGCATCACGTAGCCGATGCCGAACAGGGCCAGAGAGGCGAGCAGGCTGTCGGTGGCGTTGTCGGACGGGAAGAAGGCGGCGCCGATCGGCACGGCGAAGAACGCGTAGATCGTGAAATCGTAGAATTCGAGGGCGTTGCCGAGTACCACGGCGCCGACGGCCTTGCGGTCGAGCCCCGGATGGGTCGCCGGGTCGGTGTCGATTGCAGTCATCGTGGTCCTTTACGGTGCGTCCCGCCGCGCGCGGGCGAGCACTACGCGTCGTGGCGGCCGTCGGCCAGTGCGGCACCATGTGCCCGATATCCCTCTGCGATCAGGCGTATCGCCCTTTCGTTGACGCGTGCGGATGGGCACATTACCTCCCGAAGTATCCGGCCAAGGATCCTCGCTCGCGCTTGAGACGATCGGCCTCTGCGTTGTCTCTCTCGGCAAAGCTTCGACCACCGGCCGGGCAGGCCGCTTCTTCAGGGCGGCACCCGAACGCACGATGGACAGCACCTTGACGTCAGACGCCGAGGCCGGCTTGCGGAGCGAGGCGAGGCCCTTGCCCCAGGGATACGAGGCCATGCCGGCGACCGATCCCAAGAGCCCCGTTGCGCTTTTCGGGGCGGACGAACCGCTCGCCATGGATTCGGGCGCTGCGCTGGCGCCGTTCCAGATCGCCTACCAGACCGCCGGCACGCTCAACACGGAGCGCTCCAACGCCGTCCTGATCTGCCATGCACTGACGGGCGACCAGCATTTCGCCCATCGCCATCCGGTGACGGGCAAGGCCGGCTGGTGGGAGACCCTGGTCGGCCCGGGCAAACCCATCGATACCGACCGCTACTTCGTCGTCTGCTCGAACGTCATCGGCAGCTGCATGGGCTCGACCGGCCCGGCCTCGGTCGATCCGGCGACGGCCAAGCCCTACGGCCTCGACTTCCCGCTGGTGACCATTCGCGACATGGTGCGGGCCCAGGCGATGCTGCTCGACCGGCTCGGCATCCCCGACCTGTTCCTCTGTATCGGCGGCTCGATGGGTGGCATGCAGGTCCTGCAATGGGCCTCGCTTTTTCCCGAGCGCGTCTTCGCCGCGATGCCGATCGCCACCGGTGCGCGCCACTCGGCCCAGAACATCGCCTTCCACGAGGTCGGCCGGCAGGCGATCATGGCCGATCCGGCCTGGGCGGACGGGCGCTACTTCGAGGAGGGCACCCGGCCCGCCAAGGGGCTTGGCGTCGCACGGATGGGCGCGCACATCACCTATCTCTCCGAGCCGGCTTTGCACCGCAAGTTCGGCCGCCGCCTGCAGAACCGCGCGGCGCCGACCTTCTCGTTCAACGCCGACTTCCAGATCGAGAGCTACCTGCGCCACCAGGGGCTGAGCTTCGTCGAGCGCTTCGACGCCAACGCCTATCTCTACCTTACCCGCGCCATGGACTATTTCGACCTCGCCGAGGATCATGGCGGCGTGCTCGCCAACGCCTTCCGCGCCTCCAAGACCCGGTTCTGCGTGATCGCCTTCACCTCCGACTGGCTGTTTCCGACAGCGGATTCCCGCGCGATCGTGCATGCGCTCAACGCCGTCGCCGCGCCCGTCGCCTTCGTCGAGGTCGAGAGCGACAAGGGCCACGACGCCTTCCTGCTCGACGAGCCGGCGCTCTTTTCCGCAGCGCGCGGCTTCGTCGACGCGGCTGCACGGGCGCGCGGGCTGTGAGCGGTCGCGTGGGACCGACCGATGCCGTCGCCGGTGCGCCGTGGAAGAGCATCGAGACGCTGCCCCGCAATGCCGGGGACGACGGCACCCGCGTCGATCATCTCGTCGTGCTCGGCCTCGTGCCGGACGGCGCACGCGTCCTCGACATCGGCTGCGGCGATGGCTCGCTGCTGGCACTGCTGCGCGACCGGCGCAGCGTCGACGGCCGCGGCATCGAGCTCTCGCGGGCGGGGGTCAACGCCTGCCTCGCCCGCGGCCTGCCGGTGATCCAGGGCGATGCCGACACGGATCTCGCCAACTACCCCGACAACGCCTTCGACGTGGTCGTGCTCTCCCAGACGATCCAGGCGACCCGCAACCCGCGCATCGTGCTCGATCATCTCCTGCGAATCGGCAAGCAGGTCATCATCTCGTTCCCGAATTTCGGCCACTGGCGGGTGCGGGCCGAACTCGCCTTCCGCGGACGGATGCCGGTGACCGAGATCATGCCGGAGGCTTGGTACGAGACCCCCAACATCCATCACTGCACCATCCGCGACTTCGTCGGGCTGTGCCGGACGGTCGGCGCCGAGATCGAAAAAGCCACGGCGCTGGACGGACGCGGCCGGCCGATGCGCTACTCGATGCCGTGGTGGTTCTGGAACCTCGTCGGCGCGCAGGGCGTGTTTCTGCTGCGCAGCGGCGGCACGGACCACGAGTGAACAGAGGATAGAATGCGCCGCATTCTCATCCTCGGGCCGCCTGGCAGCGGCAAGTCCACCCTCGCCCGGCGGCTGGGTGCCCGGCATGGACTGCCGGTGTTCCATCTCGATCAGGCCTATTGGCGTCCCGGCTGGGTGGCAGCGGAGCCGGACGACTTTCGCGCCGAAGTCGCGCGCATCGCGGCGCTGCCGGCCTGGGTGATCGACGGCAACTACACCGACACGATCTCGCCGCGCTTGGCTGCGGCCGATACTCTGATCTATCTCGACGTGCCAGCCTGGCTGTCGCTTGCCCGCATCCTCAGGCGCATCGCCGCAAGCTACGGGCGGCAGCGGCCCGATATGGCGGAGGGCTGCCGGGAGCAACTCGACCTCGCCTTTCTAGGCTTCGCCCTGACCTGGAACCGCAAGCGGCGGGCGCGAAGCCTCGCCCTCGTCTCAAGATTTTCGGGGCGTGGGATCGTGCTGCGTGGTCGGCAGGACTTCGAGGCCGAATTGCCCCTGCGATAGCCTGCTTCGCACGCGAGCCTATGCCGCTTCCGCCCGCGCCAGCTCCGCTGCGATGCCGGCGGCGAGGTCGACCGCCTGATTGCGGATGTCGGGCACCGCGATGCACTCCCAGAGCGCGCCGCGCATGAGAGGCCCGAGCGTCCAGACCGGTCCGGCCTGGCGCTGTCCGCGCGCCCGGAAATCCGCACCCACGTCGAGGCCGAGGCCGAACGCGCCGGGGCGGACCAGCCCGCGGTCGATCAGCCGGCGCAGCAGCGGGTCGGTCGTCTCGCCGACGCGGCCGATCCCGGTGGCGTCGAGGATGCACTGGACCGCGAGACGCTCCGGCTCCGCGGCACCGCGCGGCCTCAGGGTCACGACGGCCTGGGTCGCCTCGTCCGCGATCGACAGGATCCGCCCGGCACGCACCGTGAGCCTGCCGTCGGCGATCTCCCGGTCGATCGCGTCGGCAGCGGGCGGCGCCGAGCGATGCCGGTGGACGTCCCAGAACGGGCGCAGATGGCGCAGGAAGCGGCCGCGCTCGGAGTGCGGCAGGCTGCGCCAGATGAAATCCGTCACCGGACGGAGCGCGTCGACCACGCTGCGCCAGTCGTCGCTGGCCGCGCGGGCGGAGGCATGAAGCCGCCGGCTCAGGGTGGCGAGCGAGGAAAGGTCTGCCGCGGTCAGGTTCGGCACGGGGTGCGCCGCGGCCGGCGCATGCGTGTTCGGCAGCAGGCCGCGCCGCGACAGCGCGACGATCGGGCCGGCGAAGCCGCGCCGACGGAGGGAGACGACGGCGTCGATCATGGTCAGTCCGGTGCCGACGACCAGCACCGGCTGATCGGGCTGCAGCCGGCCGATGGTCTCGGGCGCCCAGATGTCGGCGCGGTGCGCGCTATGCGGCTCGCCGGTGCCGGCGAGGTTGCCCATGGCGAGGACAGCCCCCGCGACCGGCAGGCCGAGACCGCCCTCGGTGCGCAGCGAGAAGCCGCCCGCGGACGGCACGAGATCGGTCACCGCATCGTTGACGAGACGCAGCCGCGGCGGCCCGCCATTCGTGACGGTTTCGGTCAGGATTTCAGAGAGATAGCGCCCATAGAGCGGCCGCGAGGCGAAGGTGCCGGCCGGGGTGGCACGGATCCCGACGGCCTCCTCCGGCGGCAGGCAGGCGGCGTTGCGCGCGAGCCAGTCCTCGAAATGCCGCGGGCGGTCCGGAAACGCGCTCATGTTCGCGGCGCGCAGGTTATGGAAGTGGCCGAAATCGCCCGTGCCGTAGGCGAGCCCGCGCGCAAAACTCTCGGAACGCTCGCAGAGCAGTACAGGCCGCTCGCGCGGCAGGGCTTCGAGCAGCTGGATCGCGGCCATGGTGCCGCTGAAGCCGGCACCGATCACGGCGATGGGGAGCGCAGAGGACGACGCGCCCATGATGAGAGACTCCGGAACGGACTACGCGCGCCGCCCGGCACCGGGCGGCACAACCAATTCGTTCTCTATAACGAACGACCGAAGGGCCCGTAAAGCACGGATCCACTGCGGTGCCGTTGGCTAGCACAATACAGCGGCTGCCGTGACAAACGAAGCTGCAGAAGCCGGGTCGGCGGCCGCTCGATCATTCTCTCAGATGCGGTCATACGGAGAAGAAGATTCGAAAAATCGTTTTATAAAAAGAACAATGATGGCGCCGTTCCGTACATGTGCGCCAGATCACGCCGCCTCACCGGCAAGCCGCCGTGCCGCCCGCCCGCGCCCGATCAGCGGCAGCAGGCGCGCGAGATCCGGGCCATGGTCGAGTCCCGTAAGCGCTTGACGCAGCGGCATGAACAGCGCGCGGCCCTTGGCTCCCGTCTCGCGCTTGACCGCCTCGGTCCAGCTCTTCCAGGTTCCGCCATCGAAGGCGCCCTCCGGCAGCAGCGCGAGCGCCTTCGCCGCGAAATCCGGATCCGAAATCACCGGGCTCACCGGCCCGGCGACGATGCGCCACCATAGGGCCGCATCGCCGACCTTGACGAGGTTCGCCTTCACCGCCTCCCAGAAGGATTCCGACGTCTCTTCAGGAACTTCCATGGCGATGAGCCGGTCCCGCGCCTCCGCGAAGGGCATGGCGTGGACGAGTTGTGCGTTGATGCCGTCGAGTTCGGCCGGGTCGAACTTTGCCGGCGCCCGCGAGATCCGGCCGAGATCGACGAGGCTCGCGAGGTCGTCGAGGGAGGCCACCGGCCGCACCGCCTCGGAGGTGCCCGTCAGCGCGGCGAGCGCTGCGACCGAGGCCGGTTCGTAGCCGGCTTCGCGCAGCCCCCGCAGCGAGAGGTGGCCGAGGCGTTTCGACAGGCCCTCGCCATCCGCAGTGGTAAGCAGGTTGTGATGCGCAAAGACCGGCACGGGATAGCCAAGTGCCTGGAAAAGCTGAACTTGTACGCCGGTATTGGTGACGTGATCCTCGCCGCGGATGATGTGCGTCACGCCCATCTCGGCATCGTCGACCACCGAGGGGAGGGTGTAGAGCGCGCTGCCGTCCTCGCGGATCAGGACGGGATCGGAGAGGGAGGCGCAGTCGACGTGGCTCTCGCCGCGGACGAGATCGGTCCAGGCTACGACGACGGGGTCGAGCTTGAACCGCCAGTGCGGGCGGCGGCCCTCGGCCTCCAGGGCGGATTTTTCGGCATCCGAGAGCGCGAGCGCGGCGCGGTCGTAGATCGGCGGGAGGCCGCGGCCGAGCTGGCGTTTGCGGCGGCGATCGAGCTCTTCGGCGGTCTCGTAGCAGGGGTAGAGACGACCCTGCGCGATCAGTTTTTCTTTGGCGGCGTCGTGACTTGGCGTGCGCTCGCTCTGCCGGGCGAACAGGTCGGGCACGATGCCGAGCCAGGCCAGGTCCTCCTGGATCGCCTGGGCGAACGCCGCCGTCGAGCGCGCGCGGTCGGTGTCGTCGAGGCGCAGCAGGAACCGGCCCAAGGTCTTGCGGGCAAACAGGAAATTCAGCAGCGCCGGCCGGGCGTTGCCGATATGGAGGAAGCCCGTCGGCGAGGGCGCGAAGCGGACGAGGGGGGTGGTCATGGCCGCCACGCCTAACGGGTTTGGCCGCCCCTGCGAAGGGGGCCGCCCGATGCTGCCTTGGATAGACACGGTATGCGTCGGCCCGTACGCCACGGTCAGCATGAACCGGCCGCGCATGCCGTCCATGGCCAGTCTTGACGGAACTCGATGCCCGGCCCTAGAAGCGCAGCGTTCGCCGGGCAGCGCTCCGGGCGACGCCACGGCCGGCATGGACGGTTAGCACAGCGGTAGTGCGTTCCCTTCACACGGGAAAGGTCGCAGGTTCGATCCCTGCACCGTCCACCATTTTTCTCTCATCAAAACAGAGACTTACCCCGTAAGTGGCTTGCCACGAGAGGCTTCGGCCAAGGGCCGGGCCGCACGTGGGCAGCACCGTTTCAGCGACAATTTGCGACCAGATTGCTCGGCACTTTTCCCCCACGATCGTTCGAGTTCTTGCACCGCCGGAGCTCTCGATAGGCGGGCGATTCGAACCGGCGGCCTCGTCACGCGGCTGCCGCAACTGATCCTAAACCGATCTGGAAGAGCCTGCGTGTCTCGCTGGCGCGCTTCAGGGATTGTCCCGGCTCATGCTCCGTCGTTTTACACACCCGATCGCTTCTCTCGTTGTGGTGTTGGCCGGCTGTAGCGGAGCCTTCGCTGCTAAGGCGCCGGCCCGCAGGGCCGTTTCTGACGACCGCGCAGCTGCGGCCGCGATCAGCCGGTATCGGGCGCAACATGGTTTCGGGCCCGTCCAGGTGGATGCGGGTCTGACCAGAGCCGCAGCCTATGCGGCTAGGGCGAACGCTGCAGCCGGCTCGCTTAGCCACGATGCCGGCGGCTCGTTCCAGGCGCGCATGGCGATGACCGGGCTTCCGAGAGGTCTGAAGGCCGAGAACCTGGGCGCCGGGACCGCCACCTTCGAGCAGACGCTGGCGATGTGGCAGGCTTCATCCGGCCACAACGCAAACCTGCTCCTGCCCGAGGCGCGGCGCATCGGGATCGCTCACGCTGACGCGTCAGGTTCATCCTACGGCCGGTTCTGGGCCCTGGTAGTCTCGCAATAGGCCGCGCCGGATTCGACCTAGACGCTTTGGCGGTAGGCTCGATCGCGCTACGGGGCGGCATGAGCAATGTGATCCGCCCGACATTCGGCGCCCGACCGAAGCCTGAGGACGTTCCGCCGACCATTGCGTCCGTCACCGAGCTTCGAGCCGTACGTCATCTCGGCCAGGCCGCCGGGTATGACGTTGCCATGGTCCGCGATGAGGACACGAAACAAGGGCCGGTGTCCAACGTCGTTGTTGGCTTGGAGGCCGGCAGCGATGTCGACGTCGTTGCGATCCTACCTGGTACGCAGGAAGGCGAAGCCGATGCCGAGGTCGTCGGTATGGCGATCCTGCGAACACTGGAGCTTCTGGAAACGACTGGGCGGGGCCCTGAGATCGCCTGACCGCAGCGGTGGCCGGCGTGATCTTCATCGATCAGAATGGCGAAGGGCCAGACGTCTGGCTCCGGAAGGCGAGGCCGGAAAGTGGTCGCCAAAGAGCCTTCCCTAGCCAGCACTGCCGGGTCGACTAGTGGTCAAAATCTAACGGAGGAGCCCCATGTTCTGGGTCTGCTCGCGATCCCTTGCCGACTATCGGAAGGTCCGCTCCCATGCTGTCGAGGCAGAGGTCAACGACCGGCTCGGGTGGTTTCCTGCCCGTCCGCTTCTGGACTGCGGTTGCATCTAGCGGACATAGCCGTAGGGACCGCTCACGACCCGTTGCGGAAGGTCGGAACGTCCGCTCTGAGGCAGCGCGGTGGACCAGGACGTACGGCTGGGTTGGGTGGATTTTGGCTGGACTGCTTTCGAACGTACAAGACGATAAGCGGATGTCAGGACAGCTTACGCAACAATTAATCGGTAACTTCGTAGACGTCCCGAGGCCCCAGCCCTCACAGGCAGGCAAGATCCGCGCCGGAAAAGGCATGCATTTAGAAGCGATTATACCGTTCGCACATACGCGACCCGCGTAGCTTAATTTCGATTGCGCACTAACTTGTTCGATGGCGGCCCGTGGCCAGCCAAAGAAGCCTTCTGAGGAAACAATAGATGCTAAAGTTCGTCATTCCTGCTGTGGCCCTGGCCGCAGCTGCCTCCACGCCTGTCTCTGCCCTCGAAGTCACCAAGACGGCCACCATCGCCGCGGCCCCCGACACTGTATGGAAGACCATCGGCGCTTTCTGCGGCATCGGCGACTGGCATCCCGTGGTCGAGAAGTGCGCGCTCTCAAAGAAGGGTGATAAGGAGCAACGCACCTTGACTCTTAAGGGCGGCGGCACGCTGTTGGAAGAAGAGCAGGCCCGCGACGACAAGGCCATGAGCTACACGTACACCATCCTTGAAGGCCCGCTTCCGGTCTCCGACTACAAGTCGACGATCATGGTCGCCAAGGACGGCAGCGGCTCAAAGGTGACGTGGTCGGGCAACTTCAAGGCGAAGGGCGCTCCGGACAACAAGGCTCAGGAAGCGATCGGCGGCGTGTACGAGGCTGGCCTCAAGGGGCTCTCCGAGAAGGCCAAGTAAGCCTGCATACCAGCAAGGGCGGCTTAGCTCTGCCCCTGCTTCAGGTGCAGGTTCTGGCCCGTGGTCCGCCAGCTTCGCGACGATTGATGGTGGGAACTCGTGAGGCGGTCTCGCCGATACGCTCGATCCATTGCATCGGATGGGGACCGAACGATCGTCGAAGTTACAAGGCCCGGGGATAACCCTCCCAACCCACAGCGCCACGCGCATTAGACTGCGCGACCTACCAGCGATCCGATCCCGGCGGTGACGGCCATGGCCAAGGCACCCCAGAAGGCGACGCGGGCGGTCGCTTGCGGAATCCTGGAACCACCGACCCAGGCCCCGAGCGCGCCCAGAACGCCCAGGAACACGAGCGAGGCTGCCGAGACCGCGTAGACGGTCAGCCCGGCCGGCGAGAGCAAAGCGACGACGAGCGGCAGGATCGCGCCGGCCGCGAAGGTCGCCGCCGACGTCAACGCGGCCTGGATTGGCCGGGCGGAGGTGATTTCCGAGATGCCGAGCTCGTCGCGGGCATGGGCCCCAAGGGCATCCTTAGCCATCAGCTGTTGAGCGACCTGCGTGGCCAGCGCACGATCCAGACCGCGGCCGACATAGATCTGCGTGAGTTCTTCTTGTTCGGCAGCGGGATACTGTTCGAGTTCGCGGCGCTCGCGAGCGAGATCCGCCCTCTCCGTGTCGGCCTGCGAGCTGACCGACACGTATTCGCCGGCAGCCATGGACATCGCACCTGCGACCAGGCCGGCGCTGCCGGCGAGCAGGATCTCGCTGTGGCCGCTCGACGAGGCGGCGACGCCAACGATCAGGCTCGCGGTGGAGACGAGACCGTCGTTAGCACCAAGAACGGCGGCCCTCAGCCAGCCGATCCGATCGATCAGATGATACTCCTGATGGGGAGGCGTGACGGTCATGCGAACCTCGCGATCACAGAGCAGCGTCAGCCGCGGGAGACCCGGCCGGGCAGCATCCGACGCAGCACCTGATCGTGCCACAGGTAGTGGTGGACCAGGGCGGCCGCGGCGTGGAACAGGGCTAGGATGGCGAGGCAGTGCGCCGCCAGACCATGCAGGTCGGTGAGCTGATGTCGCCATTCGCGATCGCCGAGCTGAGGCAGCCGGACCAGATCGAACAAACTGACGCCCCGCACGAACGCGTTCGCGATCCCGAGGACCGCAACGCAGACGGCGAGGACGTAGAGGAGTACGTGGACGGACTTCGCCAGCAGATGGAACGGCTCCGTCTCGGGCACAGCGAGTTGCCGCCCGCCGGTCTGTCGCCAGACGAACAGCGCCACGAGTGCCCCGGCAAAGACGAAGCCCAGTACGAAATGCAGCGACCAGACGTTCGCCCGGATCGGCCCCTTCGGCAGGCTATCCGTGAACTGGCCGAGCGGCCAGAGAAGCAGCGTCGTGGACGCCACAGTCCAGTGAAGCCCAAGGGTAAATCGGTCGTAGCGGCCGGTGGTCGAATCGAGCCTCGTGACGGCGTCCAAGCGATGTTCTCCATAGCGACTTAAGCTTCAGTCAGACGCCCGGCGGTCAGCGGACGACCATTGGGAACCGACGGCCGAGGTCGAAACAGAGCGCGTCACGGCCGCGGACGGCGTCCATCCGTTCGAACTCGCCGGCACCGGCCCGAATATCGGCGACACCCTGTTCCGGTCCGAGTTCCTCGAAGCAGACGCGTGCCCGTTCGACGATCGTCTCGTTGTAGGCTGTGAAGCTGCAGGGGACCGACGCCCTGCGCAGGAGTCCATGCAACTTCAACAGGGCTTCACAATCGAATGCCTGGACCGGCCCTGAAGCCGACAGGACGAGGCTGACGATCGCGGTAGCAGCGCGCAGGGTAAGCGCCGCCAGCCGTCTACCGTTGCGGGTTGCTCTCTCAGGCATCGGATCCGGCCTTCCGAACCACGCCGAGTGGCGGTTCGACCGTTCCCTCCATGCGGGACGCGGGTTCCGCTCGACGCGTGAAGGGCAGCCGCAGGCGCAACGCGTAGGGATAGATCGCCGGAAGCACGACGAGGGTCAGCAGTGTCGCCGTGATCAGGCCGCCGATGACGACCGTGGCGAGCGGTCGTTGGACCTCCGCGCCGGCGCTGGTCGAGAGTGCCATTGGCAGGAAGCCGAGGGTGGCGACGAGGGCTGTCATCAGGACGGGCCGCAGGCGCAGCTCCGCCGCACGCGTGGCCGCCTGGCGCGCATCGAGGCCGAGACGTTCGAGATCGCGGATGGTGCTCGTCAGAACGACACCGTTGAGGACGGCAATGCCGAAAGTCGCGATGAAGCCGATCGCCGCCGAGATCGAGAACGGCAGGTCACGCAGGTAGAGCGCGACGATGCCGCCGGTCGCGGCGATCGGCACGTTGAGGAAAATCAGCCCGGCCAGGCGGATGTCGGAAAACATCACCACGAGCAGGATCAGGATCACGGCCATCGCCGCCGGGACCACGACCGCGAGCCGGCCGGTCGCCTCCTGCAGGTTCTGGAACTGCCCGCTCCAGACCAGGGAATAGCGCGGCGGTAGCGACACCTGTTGGCGGACCGCGGCTTGGGCCACATCAACGAAGCTCTGGACGTCGCGCCCGCGCACGTTCGCCTGCACCGAGATGCGCCGCTGAAGGCGTTCGCGGCTGATCTGCGCCGGTCCCGAAGCGACCGCGACCGAGGCGACGAGGGAGAGCGGCACCAGCGCCTTGCCGCTGCGTCCCACGGGCAGTTCGCGGATGCGGGCGATGTCGCTGCGGTCGGCCGGATCGAGACGCACGACGATGTCGGTGATCGCGTTGTCGTCGCCGTAGACCATGCCGGCGGTGCGCCCGCCGATGCTCTCGACCACGTCGAGGATGTCGCTGACGTTGACGCCGTAGCGGGCGGCCGCGGCCCGATCGATCTGCACGGAGAGCGCCGGCTGCCCGGCCTGGGCCTCGGCCTTGACGTCGGCGGCCCCGTCGATGCCGGAGACGACCCGCACGATGGCGTCGGCCGTCTGCTTTAGGGTCTTGAGGTCGTCGCCGTAGAGACTGATCGCGACGTCGCCGCGCACGCCTTCCAACAGGTCGTCCATGCGCATCTGGATCGGCTGCGAGAAGGAATAGGCGACGCCCTGCACCTCTTCCTTCAGCCGCTTGTCGAAAGCGGCAACGAGTCCGTCCTGGCTGTCGGCCGTCGTCCAGGTCGCGGGATCGGCAAGGGTGATGAAGCTGTCGGTCGATTCGACGCCCATGGGGTCGGTCGGGATCTCGGCGCTGCCGGTCAACGACACCACCCGCTTCACCTCGGGGAAGCTCTTCAACACCTGCTCGATGCGATGGACGACCTTGAGCGAGGCGTCGAGGTTGATCCCCGGTAGCTTCTCCGAGGTGATGACGATCGAGCCCTCGGACAATTTAGGCAGGAACTCGCCGCCGAGACGCGTGGCCAGTCCGCAGCTTCCCGCAAAGAGCGCCAATGTCAGCAGGACCGTGAGGCCGGCGCGTCGTTCGGCGAGCCGGAGGAGCGGTGTGTAGAGCCGCCGCACCCCGCGCACGAGCAGCGTCTGGCGCTCGCCGACGCCGCGACCCGACAGGACGATCGCCGCGAGCGCCGGCATCAGCACCATGGTCACGACGAGCGAGCCCGCCAGCGCCAGGATCACGGTCAGGGCCATCGGCACGAACATCTTGCCCGCAACGCCTTCGAGGGCGAGCACCGGCACGTAGACCAGCATGATGATCGCAACCGCGAACAGGATCGGGCGCGCGACCTCGGACGTGGCGTCGCGGATCACCGCGTCGGCCGGCTTGTCCGGGTGCTCGCCGCGGGCGCGCAGCACGTTCTCGACCATGACAACGGCTCCGTCGACGATCAGGCCGAAGTCGATCGCGCCGAGGCTCATCAGATTGCCCGACAGGCCGAAGAGCCGCATCCCGGCGAACGCCATCAGCATCGACAGCGGGATCGCCGCCGCCACGATCAGGCCGGCCCGGAGGTTTCCGAGCAGCAGGAGCAGCACGACGACGACGAGGGCCGCGCCCTCTAGCAGGTTGTGCTCGACGGTGCGGATGGTCCGGGCGACGAGTTCGCTGCGGTCGTAATAGGGCCTGATCTCGACGCCCGGCGGCAGTTGCGGCTTCAGGTCGGCGATCGTCTGCTTCACCCGCTCGACGACGGCGCTGGCGTTCTCGCCCTGCTGCATCATTGCGATGCCAACGACGGTCTCGCCGGCCGCGTCGTGGCTGACCGCGCCGAGGCGGGCCTTCGGCGCTTCCACGACCTTGCCCAGGGTGGCGACCGTCACCGGCACGCCGCCGGGGCCCGTGGCCACGACAATATTGCCGATGTCCTCGGGGCTCGTGGCGAGCCCGAGCCCCCGGATAACCTCCTGCTGGTCGTTGTGCTCCATATACGCGCCACCCCGGGCGGCGTTGTTCTCGGCCAGGGCCGTGTAGACCTGCGCCATGGTCACGCCGTAGCGATGCAGGCTCTCCGCCGAGACCTGGGCCTCGTAGGTCGGCATCTGGCCGCCGTAGATGTTCACGTCGGCGATGCCGGGCGTCAGCCTGAGCTTCGGCGCGATCGTCCATTGCAGGATGCGCTTGAGGGCCATCGGCGAATAGGCCGGCCCGCGCAGCTCGAACTGGTAGATCTCGCCGAGCCCCGTTGCCATCGGACCCATCTGCGGGTCGCCGATCCCGGCCGGCATCATCGCCTTGGCCTGGGGCAGGCGCTGGAATACCTGCGCGCGGGCCTCAACGATCGGCACGGTATCGTCGAAGGTGACGTAGACGGCCGAGACACCGTAGCGCGAGGTCGAGCGGACGCCCGACAGGCCCGGTGCGCCGGCCATGGCGTTCTCGACCGGGAAGGTCACGAGCCTCTCGACTTCGAGCGGTCCGAGGCCCGGCGACAGGGTCAGCACCATGACCTGCTTCGGCGAGACGTCCGGCACTGCGTCAATCGACAAGCCTTCGAGGTTAGCGATGCCGCCGGCTGCGCCCGCGAGGGCGATGACGAGCACCAGCCAGCGGCGGCGGATCAGAAGGGCGAACCAGGCTTTCATCGGGGCGACATCAGTTCGTCGACCCGAGCAGGCCGCGCAGCAGGATCGCCTTGAGGCCGAAGCTGCCGTCCGTGGCGACCGTCTCTCCTGCCGCCAGCCCGGATGTCACCTCGACCCAGTCGGCGCGCTGCAGGCCGAGACCGAGGTCGCGCTTCTCGAACCGGTTCTCGGCGGTGCGCACGAAGGCGATGGGCCCGGCTTCCGTCTGCTGGACCGCCGCCGCCGGTACCGTGACGCCGTCGCGGCCGAGATCGGCGGCGATGGAGACCGACACGAACATGTTCGCGCGCAGCAGGCCGCGGGGATTGTCGATCTCGATGCGGGCCGGCGCGGTGCCCGTCGCGGCATCCAGTGCCGCGTTGACCGATCGCACCCGACCCTCGAACTGCCGATGCTCGGTGATGGGGGCGTCGATCGTCGCGAGATCGCCGGCCCTTACACCGTCGATGTCGTGCCCGTAGAGGTTGGCCAGGACCAGGATCCGGCTTGGGTCCGCCACGGTGAAGGCGTCCCGGTTCGTGTCGACCACCTCGCCGAGGGTGATGTTGGCGCTTGTCACCACGCCGGCGATCGGCGTGACGATGGCGCTCGTCCCCGACGACGTCGTGCCGGTGGGGGCGAGCCGCTCGTACTGGGCTTTGAACATCTCGGCCTGGGCCTGCGCCGATTGCACCGCGGCGTGCGCCTTGGCGAGGTCGACCTGCCGCCGGTCGACTTCCGCCTGTGCGACACCGCCGACCCTGACCAGGTCGGTGCCGCGCTTGAGATTGAGTTCAGCCACCTTCTCAGTGGCCTGTGCCTCGCCCAGCGCCGCCTTTGCGGCCGCAAGCCCGTTGCGGGCGTCGAGAATGCCGGCCGCATCGAGCGTCGCTAGGGTCTGCCCAACGACGACCCGATCGCCCGGCTGGACCGCAAGGCTGAGAACGCGCCCCAACGTCCGTGGTTTGAGATGCGTCACCCGCCGCTCGTCGAAGGCCACCGTGCCGGGGGCGCGCACGGGTTTGACCAGCCGACGGGTCTCGACCTGACCGAAGGCAAGCCCGAGCCGCTTCTGGCCCTCGGCATCGAGGGTGATGACGTTCGCGTCTTTGACTTCGCCGGCCTGCTCTGCCGTTTCTGCTGCAGCTGGATCATCTTTTGCGTGCGACGCCATGCCGAGGGACGCCAGGACGGGCTGAGTTAACAGCAAGAGCCGATCACGAAACAGCCACGCGCCACCGCCGAGCAGGACGAGTGCGGCGAATACGGGCAGCCATCCACCGGACCACCGAGCCGGCTGTAGCGCGACTCTGGTTGCCCCTCCGGTCACAGCCTCGCCCGTCGCCGAGGCCGACGCTTCTTCGCGGTGGAGCGGAGTGGTGTCGGCATGGTCGGCGGCGAGCAGCACGAGCCCTCTGGGAGAGGTGAGCTTCTAGATTAGAGAAATTCCAATAAGGGGCGGCGGCCCCCTCTTCGCCACTAAATTCGCGTTCACGATCCGACTTTGCTCGCGACCGAGACCAATATTCGGGTCAGGGTCGTCGGATACGCAGGCGAAAATGCCGGCATCGAGACGGGATACGGCGTGGCACGACTGCTCCTGATCGAGGACGATGCGGAGACCGCCGAGGAGGTCCTTGGCGATCTGCGCGGGCGCGGTCACGTGGTCGAATGGGCCGCCACAGGACCGGACGGCGCGCGGGCAGCTGGCCATGGATCCTGGCAAGCTATCATTCTCGACCGCATGCTGCCTGGCCGCGACGGCCTCAGCGTTCTGCAGGATCTGCGCGGGGCGGGAGACCGGACCCCGGCCCTTGTGCTGAGCGCCCTATCCGACGTGGACGAGCGCATTCGTGGTCTGCGCGCCGGTGGCGACGACTACCTCGCCAAGCCCTTTGCGCTCGGGGAACTGGCGGCCCGGATAGAGGCGCTGCTGCGCCGCCCCTCCGACAACCGCGAGACGGTGCTGCGGCTGGGCAGCCTGGAGATCGACCTGATCGCCGGCCACGGCAGGCGCGGGATCCGCGACCTCGGTCTCCTGCCACGCGAGTTGAAGCTTCTCGAATACCTGATGCGGCGGCCCGGGCAGGTGGTCACGCGGACCATGCTGTTCGAGGAGGTCTGGAACTATCGATTCACGCCGAAATCCAACCTCATCGACGTGCATGTCGGGCGTCTGCGCCGCAAGATGGAGGCCGACGGCGAGGCGCCGATGATCGAGAGCGTGCGGGGCACCGGGTTCGTGCTGGCGCCCGATGCCTGATGTCCTGCAGCGCACCGCTGTCCGCTGGACCCTCGCCATTGCCCTCTGGTCGACGCTGCTGTCGCTCGGCCTGTTCGGCTTCGTCTATTGGCGCACGGCGGCCTTCATGCAGGCGGAACTCGCCCATGCCCTCCGGCACGAACTGGGATACGCGTCGAGCGAGCCCAACGCTGCTGCCGGGCGGATCGAGACCTGGCTCGGCGAGGATCTGCACAGTGTCCGCTTCGCCGGCCTGTTCGATACGGACGGGCAGCGCCTAGCCGGAAACCTCGACACGGCTCCGGCGGACCTACCCGACGACGGCGCGGTCCGTCGCATCGGCATACAGGTCGCGATTGCTGGACGCCGCCTGCACGAAGAACTTTGGTCGGCGGCACGGACACTGCCGGACGGCCGCACCGTCGTCGTTGCCCACGACACGGACGAGGTCGACCGCGCCAAAGCGACAGTCGTACACGGACTTGGCTTGGCGCTCCTGCCGATGCTGGCGCTTTCCATTCTTGGAGGAGCCCTCCTGGCGGGCCGCGCGCGACGTCGCGTCGCCATCACGGAGGACGCCGTCGCGCGCCTGATGCGCGGCGATCTTCGACAGCGGCTTCCGGTCGACGATTCGGACGACGCGTTCGATCGCCTCGCTCGCGACGTCAATGCGCTTCTCGACGAGATCGAGCGGCTCATGGACGAGGTGCGTGGCGTTGGCGACGCCATCGCGCACGATCTGCGCACACCCCTCACGCGGCTGCGTGCACGGCTGGAGCGCAGCCGCGAACAGGCGCGCAGCGTCGAGGAGTTCCGCGAAGCGGTCGATCAGGGCCTCGTCTGGATCGACCAAACTCTAGCCATGGTCACGGCCGTCCTGCGGATCGGCGAGATCGAGCACGGACGCCGCTGTGCCGGGTTCACCACGCTCGATCTCGGGCTGACGCTCGCTGAAACAGCGGAGTTCTTCGAACCGATGGCGGAGGACAAGGGCGTCCGCCTCACGCTCTCCATCCCGGCTGGCGCGCACGCGATCCGCGGCGACCGCGACCTGATCTTCGAGGCCCTGTCGAACCTCGTCGACAACGCGGTGAAATTTACCCCGCCGGGGGGAGAGGTCTCGCTCGGGCTGACGAACGAGCCCGAGATCGTTCGGGTGACGGTAGCCGACACCGGTCCCGGCATTCGGGAAGCTGAGCGCTCCAGGGTATTCAACCGCTTCTACCGCTCCGAACCGGCCCGCCAGACCGTCGGGAACGGCCTCGGGCTCGGTCTAGTGGTGGCAATCGTCAAACTGCATGGCGCCACGATCCAGTTGGAAGATGCGCCTTCAGCGGGTGCGCGGTTCGAACTTACCTTCCGAGAGCAGAGATAGCGCACGAGATTTTGACCAAGAATATTCGCCTCGGACAGCTGCAGCGAATCACCCAACTTGATTTATAAATCGTTATCTCGCCTAAAGCGTCTACTTTCGAGCTTCCTCCAATGAGTGGGGAGTTACTGGGTTGGCTCGACGGCGGAACGTCTGCTTCCGGGCGGAGGGCTAAAGCCCGCTTACCACCCCGAGCCGAAGTTGCCGGACGGCCGACGAATGGCCGCTTTCGGGAAGCGCCGATGGCTGTCGGTACGGCTGGCATGGGTCCAGGCCGTGTCAAAACTCGGGAATTGGGGCTTTTGCGGTCGGGTGACGTTCGGGTCTCGCGAGACTGGTCTGTTCATCGCGTCGAACGGGTTCTTACGGTCGGGAGACGGCCAGTTTTTGG
>NZ_VRVE01000026.1:0-45244 GCF_008040035.1 Methylobacterium sp. WL9 | reverse complement strand
CTGTGCGGGGAGGGACCGCGCGCCGCCGTCGGAGCCGCCGGCCGAGGCGGCTTCGTTCTTGAGACCGCGCAACGCCTCGTCCGGCGTCGGCAGGTCGGCGGCATAGGCGAGGCGCACCAGCGCCATCTCCGCCGCCGCGAGCGGGCGCGGCGCGGCCTGCACCTCCGGAATGGCCTTGAGCAGGATCTGCCAGGCGCGCGACAGCGCCCGGATCGAGAGCGTCTGGGCGAATTCGGCGCCGCGCGCGCGCTCGACGTCGCTGAGCGACGGATCGGCAGCCGCCGCCTCGGGCACCAGCTTAAGACGCGTCACGAGATGCGTGAAGCCGGCGAGATCCGAGAGCACCACGGCCGGGTCTGCCCCGGATTCGTACTGCCCCCGCAACTCCGAGAAGGTCGCCGGGATGTCCCCGCGCATGGCGGCCTGGAACAGGTCGACGATGCGGCCGCGATCGGCGAGCCCCAGCATGTCGCGAACCGATGCGCCGCTCACCGCGCCGGCCCCGTGCGCGATGGCCTGGTCGAGCAGCGAGAGGGCGTCGCGCACCGAGCCCTCGGCAGCGCGCACGATCGCGGCGACCGCCTTGGGCTCGGCTTCGACGTGCTCGGCTGCGCAGATCTTGTTGAGGTGCACCGAGAGCACATCCGCCTCGACGCGACGCAGGTCGAACCGCTGGCAGCGCGAGAGGATCGTCACCGGCACCTTGCGGATTTCGGTGGTGGCGAAGACGAATTTCGCGTGTGGCGGCGGCTCTTCGAGCGTCTTCAGGAAGGCGTTGAACGCCTTCTCCGAGAGCATGTGGACCTCGTCGACGATGTAGACCTTGTAGCGCGCCGAGACCGGCCCGTAGCGGATGCCGTCGATGATCCCGCGCACGTCGTCGATGCCGGTATGCGAGGCGGCGTCCATCTCCAGCACGTCGAGATGGCGCGACTCCATGATCGCCTGGCAGTGCAGGCCGAGTTCCGGCATCACCACGGTGGGGCCGGTATCGGGCTGGCCGGCCCGGACGTAGTTGAGGCCGCGGGCCAGGATGCGGGCAGTCGTCGTCTTGCCGACGCCGCGCACGCCGGTAAGCATCCAGGCCTGCGGTATCCTGTTCGCCTCGAAGGCGTTGGCCAGCGTGCGCACCATGGCGCCCTGGCCGATCAGGTCGTCGAAAGTCTGGGGGCGGTACTTGCGGGCGAGCACCCGGTAGGGCGTCGCGGCGGTCACCTGCGCGGGCGCCGGCATGCCGGGGAACCCCGGCTCGTCGATCAGCGTGCCGAGGGTGTCGTCCATGCCGCTTCGGATGTCGGTGGGTTGCCCTCGGGGGGCGCCGCTCTCGCCAAGGGCGAAGGTGGGAGGCTGGACGAAGACCCGCTCGGTCTCGTTAGGGCTGCTTCCTTCCGGACCTGACCCGGTTGGCGAGTGAAACGTCCCTCGCCAACCTCCCGCGCCGTATATGGCCGGGCCGCGCGGGCGATGCAAGCCGGTCCGCGCGGCTTCCGGGCGGAGGTTCGTCGGGGCGCCAGACCCGCCGTCATCCCCGCCCGCCTTGGCCGAAGCCCGGCCCCATCACTCTCCGTGTCTCTCCGACAGGGGAGGGACGGAGGGCGCCGCCGTGAAAAAGCTACTCGGCCTTGCGCTTCACGATTTCCAGCGTCTTCGGATCGAGCTTCAGGTCGGACTTCTTGCCGTCTGCACCGATCGCGTCGTCGACTTCGATGAAGCCGTCGTCGAGCTCGATCTCCTTCCACTTGGTGAAGCCCTCCTTCTTGAGGACGTCCTCCACCTTGGCCTGCTGATCGGCCGGCAGCTTCTCGTCGGCGAAGGCCGGGGCGGCGAAGGCGAGCGACAGGGCGAGGGCGGACAGGCCGAGTGTGCGAACCAGCATGAGGGTCTCCAGATCCGAGGGGAACGGCGTTCGAACGGTCGAGCGCCCGGAGGGTTCCGGACCCATCCCCTGCGAGACGGCGGCCTACGATTGTCACGGCACGCCGCCACGCCTAAGCTTCCGCCCCGCACAGGGGGCTCGCTTTTCGCCATGGTCACGCGCGTCGCCACCGTGGCCTTCGAGGGGATCGAGGCGCGCGCCGTCGACGTACAGGTCCAGATCGCGGCGGGCATCGTCGCGTTCAACGTCGTCGGGCTGGCCGACAAAGCAGTCGCGGAATCGCGCGAGCGGGTGCGCTCGGCGCTGATCGCGTCCGGTCTGGCGCTGCCGGCCAAGCGCATCACCGTGAACCTTGCCCCGGCCGACCTGCCGAAGGAAGGCTCGCATTACGACCTGCCGATCGCGCTGGCCGTGATGGGCGCCATCGGCGCGCTGCCCTCGGATGCGCTCGCCGGCTATTGCGTCCTCGGCGAACTGGCGCTCGACGGAACCATCACCCCGGTCGCTGGGGTGCTGCCGGCGGCGATGGCCGCAAATGCGCGCGGGCTCGGCCTGATCTGCCCCGCCGCCTGCGGGCCGGAAGCAGCCTGGGCGGCCAGCGACATGGACGTGCTGGCCCCGCGCTCGCTGATCCAGCTCGCCAACCACTTCAAGGGCAGCCAGGTCATGGCGCGGCCCGAGCCGGCCATCGCCGCATCGGGCGGCCCGCTGCCGGACCTGCGCGACATCAAGGGCCAGGAGGCCGCCAAGCGCGCCCTGGAGATCGCGGCCGCCGGGGGCCACAATCTGCTGTTCAACGGTCCGCCGGGAGCCGGAAAGTCGATGCTCGCCGCACGGCTTCCGTCGATCCTGCCGCCCCTGTCGCCGCGGGAATTGCTCGAAGTCTCGATGATCCAGTCGGTGGCCGGGCAGATCAAGGGCGGCGCGCTCTCGAACCGCCGGCCGTTCCGCCAGCCGCACCATTCGGCCTCGATGGCCGCGCTCGTCGGCGGCGGGCTCAATGCGCGGCCGGGCGAGGTCTCGCTCGCCCATGGCGGCGTGCTGTTTCTCGACGAGCTGCCGGAATTCGTGCCGCAGGTGCTCGATTCCCTGCGCCAGCCGATGGAGACGGGCGAGGTGATGATCGCTCGTGCGAATCACCGCGTCACTTATCCGGCCCGCTTCCAGCTCGTCGCCGCGATGAATCCGTGCCGCTGCGGGCAGGCGCTGGAGCCGGGCTATGCCTTCCGGCGCGGGCCGAACGAGCGCTGCATGGCACAGTACGGGGCACGCATCTCCGGGCCGCTGCTCGACCGCATCGACCTGCGCATCGAGGTGGGCGCGGTGTCCGCCGCCGACTTGATCCTACCGCCGCCCGCGGAGGGCTCGCGTGAGACCGCCGCCCGCGTCGCCGCCGCCCGCGAACGCCAGAGCACCCGCTATGCCGAACGGGGGCTGGGGCCCGCCATCACCAACGCCACCTGCCCGGCGACGGTCATCGAAGAAGTCGCCGCCCCCGACGCCGAGGGCACCGCCCTGATCCGCAACGCTGCCGAATCGATGCGCCTGTCGGCCCGGGGCTTCCACCGCACGCTGCGGGTGGCGCGGACCCTGGCCGATCTCGACGGGGAGGAGACGGTGCGGCGGCTCCATCTGGCGGAGGCCCTGTCGTACCGGGCGAGGGCGGACAAGCCGGCGACGGGCTGAAGCGATCCCGCAGGCAGGACGCGCCTCCGCAGCGCGAAGGACCGGAGGATCATCCCGCCACGAACGACCCGTTGCTCTGATCGAAATCCAGATAGGCCGTCTCGATCACGATCTGCGTCCGGCTGATCACTTCCAGCTTGCGTAGGATCTCGGAGACGTGGGCCTTCACGGTGGAATCGCCGACCTGGAGTTCGTGGGCGATCTGCTTGTTGAGCTTGCCCTGGCGGATCATCATCAGCACGCGCATCTGCTGCGGCGTGAGGAGCGCCACGCGCACGTCCAGCGGCGATTTCGTCCCGCGGGCCGGGTTCGGCTCGGGCGAGCCAGCCAGTTCCGGCGGCATGAACAGGGCACCGCTCATCACCTCGGAGATCGCGCGGGTCAGTGTCGCCTTGTCGACCGCCTTCGGCACGAAGCCGGCGGCACCGTGGCGGAGCGCCTCGCGCATGATGCGCGGATCTTCCAGCCCCGACACGATGAGGATCGGGATTCGCGGAAACCGGGTGCGGATGGTGACGAGGCCGTCGAAGCCGGTGACGCCCTGCATCGAGAGATCGAGCAGCATCAGGTCGATGGACGGCGTGGCGGCAAGCACCTCGCAGGCGGCGCGGATCCCGTCTGCCTCGCGCAGATGGGCCTGTGGGAAGGCGAGGGTGATCGCGCTGGCGAGCGCTTCCCGAAACAGCGGATGGTCGTCGATGATGAGAAGCTGCAACGCGAGGCCCTCCGGCCGGGCGTTCATACCCTCGCCCGCGGGCATCATATCTGCCCCCGACGGAGAAATCGTCCGGTTGGTTAATGCGCCCGGCTTTTCGGCCGGGTTCAGGCCGCGATCTGGCGCCGCGCCGACACCTCAGGCGGCCCGTCCTGGACGTACCGGTCGGCGTCCATCTTCGACATCGGCTTGCCGAAAAGGTAGCCCTGGCCGAAATCGCAGCCCTGGCCCTCCAGCCAGTCGAGGCTGCCGGAGCACTCGATGCCTTCGGCCGTCGTGACGAGCCCGAGGCTCGACCCGAGCTTGATGATCGCATCCACGAGCTTCGCGCGTTCGTCGCTCATGGTGATCGTGTTCACGTAGCTGCGGTCGATCTTGAGCTTGTCGAACTTCAGCTCGCGCAGGTGATACAGGCTCGAATAGCCGGTGCCGAAATCGTCGAGCGCGATGCGCACGCCGAGATTCTGCAAGGCGGTCAGGGTCGCGCGCGTCGCCTCAAGGTCGTGGATCAGGGCGCTCTCGGTGATCTCCACCTCGAGCCGGTTCGGCGGGAAGCCGGTCTCGTCGAGGATCGCGAGAATCTGCTCGGCGAGCCAACGGTCCTGAAACTGCTGCGGCGAGATGTTGACGGCGAGTTGGAGGTGCGGGGGCCAGGTCGCGGCGTCCCGGCAGGCGCGGCGGAGCAGGGCGTAGCAGAGATCGCCGATCATCCCGGTCTCCTCGGCGACCGAGATGAACTCGCTCGGCAGCAGCACGCCGCGTTCGGGATGCAGCCAGCGCGCGAGCACCTCGAACCCGATCAGCTCGCGGCCGGGCAGCGCGACGACCGGCTGGTAGAACGGCTCGATCTGCCCTTCGGTGATCGCCTTGCGCAGGTCGCGCTCCAGCAGGGCGCGGGCGCGAAGCTCCTCGTCCATCCCGCTCTCGAAGAAGCGATAGGTGCCGCGGCCGTCCTTCTTGCCCTGATACATGGCGAGATCGGCCGCATGCAGCGCGGCTTCCGCGTCGCCGACGGCACCGTTGGCCAGCGCGATACCGATGGTCGCGCCGATCTTCAGCTCCGAGCTCTGCCAGGTGATCGGGGCCGACAGCGTCGTGATCACGGCCTGGGCGAGGCGCGCGATCGTCTCGCTGCCGATGGACGACGGCAGCAGAGCCGCGAACTCGTCGCCCCCGAGTCGGGCGGCGATGCTGCCGGGTGGAAGCACCTGTTCGAGGCGTTCGGCGACGGTGCAGAGCACGACGTTGCCAGCGGCATGTCCGTAGAGGTCGTTGATCGGCTTGAAGCGGTCGAGGTCGATCAGGAGTACGGCCGCGGCCGCTCCCTCGGGAACGCGCCGGAATGCGGCGTCAACGCCCTCGACGAAGCGGCGGCGGTTGGCGAGGCCGGTCAGGGAATCGTGGCGCGCGACCGACGCGGCCTGACCCTCCGCGAGGTCCCGCTCGCGCATCGTCCGGCGCAGCCTCAGGGACTTGTGGACGCTGGCCATGAAGGCCGCGATCCCGACGAAGAAACCGAGCATCACGATGTCGGACAGACCGTAATCGATCATCACGGCATCCAGCAGGCGGAAGGCGCCGAGCTGGATCCCGGCGATCCAGCCGCAGACGCCGATCATCATCAGGCAGAGAACTTCGTAGAGTTCGGTCTCGCCCCAGCTCACCCGCTTTGCCACGCAACGCCTCCCTGCCTGAAATCAAGGAACGGGCAAGGCAATTAACGTATGTCTAATTCTCTCGCCCTCGCCGGCGCGAACCGGCGATCGGCCGCGTCGAACTGTCTAAATGGTGACCGAAGGCTCAACGGCCGGCCTCAAGTCCGTCCAAGTCTTGCGGACGCCCGAATTCGCGATACCCGCGCCGCCATTCCATGACGTCCGGGTCGGATCGGGACGCCGCGTCGCCCCGAAGGACCACGACGTGCGGGACGTCTTCCGCCGGGCGGCGTCCCGAGGGCCGTCCGGGCCGCGATTGCCAGGGTTCTGCGATGCGGACATATAGTTCCGTCGCGAAGATCCGCCGGACGCGGTCCCTCGCGCGTGGGAACGAAGCAGTGATGCAGGCAACGCAGATGCGCGCGCATCTCTGCGGGATCCAGACGGCCTGGACGGATGCCTCCGACGCGCGGGAGGCCGTCGAGGCCGTCGCGTCCGTGATCGATCGTGCGTCGATCGGGCATCTGCTCGTGTTCTTCTCGCCCGCCTATTCCACCGCCGAGCTCACCGCGGCCATCGCCGAGCAGTTTCCCGGCGTCGGCCTCGCCGGATGCAGCACCTCCGGCGGGATATGCCCGGCCGGCGCGATCGATCGCGGCTTCGTCGTCATCGCCTTCCCGCGCGAGGGGTTTCGTATCGTTTCGGGCGTGCTCACCGAGATCGACCGGCTCGACGTCGAGACCACAGCTTCCTCCGTCAGGGCGCTGCGCCGCGCCCTCGACCAGGGCCGGCCCGACCGCGATCCCGGCCAGCGCTTCGCCCTGTCGCTCATCGACGCCCTGGCGAATGCCGAGGAGACCGTCGTCTCCGCCGTGGCCTGGGCGCTCGACGGCATCCCCCTCGTTGGCGGTTCGGCCGGCGACGACCTCGCCTTCGCCGGAACCGTGCTGATCCACGACGGCGGGATCCACACCAATGCGGCCGTGCTGATCCTCGTCGAGACCGACTTTCCGGTCCGGATCTTCAAGAGCGACAATTTCGAGCCGACCTCGCAGAAGTTCGTGGTGACCGCCGCCTCGGAGGAGAATCGCCGGGTCCACGAGCTGAACGCCGAACCCGCCGCGCACGAATACGCCATGGCGGTCGGGCTCGACCCCGAGCATCTGACGCCGATGAGCTTCGCGGCCTATCCGCTCGCGGTGAAGATCGGCGGTGAATACTATTGCCGCTCGATCAGCCGGCTCGACCCGGACGGCTCGCTGACCTTCTTCTGCGCGATCAGCGAGGGCGCGGTGCTGACGCTGGCCCAGCCGCGCGACATCGTCGAGGCGACCCGGGCCGAGCTGGCGAGCCTCGACACGGCGCTCGGCGGGATCGACGTGGTGATCGGCTTCGACTGCGTGCTGCGCCGGCTCGATGCGGAGAGCCGGCAGGTCCGCCACAAGATCTCGGACCTCTACCGGCGCTACGGCGTCGTGGGGTTCGAAACCTACGGCGAGCAATATCGCTCGATGCACCTCAACCAGACCTTCACCGGCATCGCCATCGGCCGCGGCAACGCCGCCTGATGTCGGCCGGAGACGCTACAGCCGCCGATCCGCCGCCGGCCGGCACCGTCGAGGCGCTGGGCCGGCGCGTGTACAAGCTCGAGCGCATCAACGCCTCGCTGATGGCCCATGTCGAGCGGGCCATGGACCAGCAGGGCGGCGCCTACTCGCTGTTCCAGACCGCGATCACCCTCGAAGGCCGGGTCCGCTCGCGCACCGAGGAGCTGACGGCGCTGATGCACAGCCTGGAGCGCTCGAACGAGGCGCTGCAGGCCGCCAAGGAGGAGGCCGAGACCGCCAACCGCTCCAAGACCCGCTTCCTTGCCGCCGCGAGCCACGACCTGCTGCAGCCGCTCAACGCTGCCCGCCTCTCGCTCTCGGCGCTGACGGACCTCGCGCCGAGCCATGAGGCGCAGACTATCGCCGGACAAGTGGAGCGGGGTCTCCAAACCATCGAGGACCTGATCAAGACGCTGATCGACATCTCGAAGCTCGATGCCGGCGTGGTGCACCCGGTGCCGAAATCGGTGCGGCTCGCCGACCTCGTCGCCAATATCGAGGCGAGCTTTCGCCCGTTCGCAGAGCGCAAGGATTTGCGCCTCGTCACCCGCTGCCGCGACGTCGTGGTCGAGACCGATATCGTGCTGCTGCAGCGCATCCTGCAGAACCTCGTCTCGAACGCCGTCCGCTACACGGAGCGCGGCGGCGTGCTCATCGCGGTGCGGCGCCGGGGACAACACTGCCGCATCGACGTGGTCGATACTGGCCGCGGCATTCCGGTCTCCGAGCAGTCGCTGGTCTTCGAGGAGTTCTATCGCGGCAGCAAGGATACCGACGACGCCGAAGTGAGCCTCGGGCTGGGGCTCGGCCTGTCGATCGTGCAGCGCATGGCGAGCGCGCTCGGCCACACGATCACGCTGCATTCGCGGGTCGGCCACGGCACGCGGATCACCATCGACCTGCCCTGCGGCAAGACGCGGCCCGACGCGCCGGTGCGCATCGCGCCCGTGGCCACGACGCTGACCGGCGCCCGCGTCCTCGTCGTCGAGAACGACGCCTCGACCGCCGAGGCGCTGGAGCGCCTTTTGACGAACTGGGACGCGCAGGTGCGCACCCACCGCGACCTCGCCGGCGTCGCCGAGGCCCTGCGTACCGGCATGAAGCGGCCGGACGTGATGATCATCGACTACCACCTCGACGACGGCACCTGCGGCCTCGACGTGGTGGCCTATCTGCGCCGCACGCAGGGGTGGGTGACGCCCGTGATCGTCACGACGGCCGATTACGGCAACGCGATCGAACGTCAGGTCATCGAGACCGGCGCCGAACTCGTCCACAAGCCGATCAAACCGGCGCAGCTTCGCTCGCTCCTCGCCTACATGCTCGCCTGAACCTCTCCCGCGCTCTGGACGGAATCGGGTGGCCTGTGCCATTCAGCTTCGACGGCAGACCCAAACCTCGCGATCGTCGTGAGCGAAGACGGCACTGCCGCATGCGGGCGTGGTGGAACTGGTAGACGCGCCGGACTCAAAATCCGGTTCCGCAAGGAGTGTCGGTTCGATTCCGACCGCCCGCACCACTTTTTTCGATGTCTGCGCCCGCCATCTTGCTTCGGCCGAAGCATCGGATTGCCGCCGAATCTGTCAACGACGCTTTACATCGCCCGCTCGCGGCGGTTGGATGCGCTTCGAGAACGGGCTGGCCGTTGAAGCCAGCAGCTTCGGAGTGACGTGGACGTGTTCGGAATGGTTCTGCGCCCAAGCGAGCCATCGTGACTGCGGTTCACGCCGAGACCCACATGGCCTCCGCCCCGCCGGTCTGGGCGCCCGCGGTCGCCGACGCAGCCCCGCGAGACCTCTGCACAGATTGCGGCGTCTCGCGCATGGACGACGCCCGGCGTTGCGGACGGGCCTGCCAGTTCATCAAGCCGGATTACGCTGCGCTGGAGACCAGGGTCCACGGCCGGGCGCGCGATCCGGAGCGGACCGACGAGCGCTTCTTCGGTCCGTTCCGGCGGATGCTGCGGGCGAGCCTCGTGCGGCCCATCGACGGCGCGCAATGGACCGGGATCGCCACGCGCCTCGCGGAGCGCCTGCTGGAGACCGGGGCGGTCGACGCCGTTCTCGCCATGGCGCCCGACCCGGACGACCGCTGGCGGCCGATGCCCGTGCTAGTGACCAAGGCCGAGGGCATGGCCTCCTGCCGCGGCATGCGCATGGGCTACGCGCCGCTGCTGGCGCTGCTCGAACCGGCGCGGGCGCGAGGTTACCGCCGTCTCGCGATCATCGGCATTCCCTGCCAAGTCTACGCGCTGCGAGCGTTGGAGACGGAACTCGGCTTCGAGCGGCTCTACGTCATCGGCACGCCCTGCTCGGACAACACCACCACCGAGCGCTTTCACGACTTCCTCGCGCTGCTGAGCGATGCGCCCGAGACCATCGTCTATCTCGAATTCCGGGCCGATTATCACGTGGAGCTGCGCTTCGCCGACGGTCGGGTGAAGGAAATCCCGTTCCTGCAATTGCCGATCTCGCAATTGCCGCCGGATTTCTTCCCGCTGACCTGCCGCACCTGCGTGGACTATACCAACGTGCTCGCCGACATCACCGTCGGCTATATGGCGGGCCAGGGCGAGCAATGGCTGATCGTGCGCAACGCGCGCGGCGAGGAGCTGCTTGATCTTCTTGGAGATGAAGTTCGCACGCAGGCACCGGGCAGCGCCGGCAAGCGCCAGGGGGCGGTGAAGGGCTTCATGGCCAATGTCGAGCGCGCGGCCGGCGGGCTGCCGCTGCGGCGCATGCCGAACTGGGTCCGTCCCATCGTCGGCTGGATGATGCCGCGGTTCGGTCCGCGCGGGCTCGAATTCGCCCGCACCCGCGTCGAGATGAAGGCCGTCGAGACGGTGCTGCACCTGCGCCGCGAGGTGCCCCGGCGTCTGCGCCACATGGTGCCGCCGCATGTCTGGGCGCTGGTCGAACCCTATGGGCTGAGGCCGCATGCGGACGAGTTGCCCCGCGGCGAGCGCCGTCTCGATGAATCGTGAGGAGCCGGAGATGCAGGGCGTGACCACGACCGCCAGGACCTATCCCGCCCCGTCGGCCGTGCTCGAACTCCTCAAGCCGGTGACGTGGTTCCCGCCGATGTGGGCCTTCGGTTGCGGCGTGGTCGCGTCGGGGGTGCCGCTCGCCGGCAACTGGGGCATCGCCCTCGTCGGCATCCTGCTGGCGGGTCCCCTGGTCTGCGCCACGAGCCAGGCGGTGAACGACTGGTACGACCGCGAGGTCGACGCGATCAACGAACCGCACCGGCCGATCCCCTCGGGACGCATTCCCGGCTCCTGGGGCTTCTTCATCGCCGTGGCGTGGACGGGGCTGTCGCTGCTGGTGGCGGCGAGCCTCGGTCTCTGGGTCTTCGTCGCCGCGGTCGTCGGGCTGGCCCTGGCCTGGGCCTACAGCGCGCCGCCGCCGCGGCTGAAGCGGAACGGCTGGTGGGGTAACGCCGCCTGCGGGCTCTGCTACGAGGGGCTCGCCTGGGTCACCGGCGCGGCGGTGATGATCGGCGGCGCGCTGCCGCCGGCCCCGACCCTGATCCTCGCGTTCCTCTACAGCGCGGGCGCCCACGGCATCATGACCCTAAACGACTTCAAGTCGATCCGGGGGGACCTGCAGATGGGCATCCGCTCCCTGCCGGCGATGCTCGGGCCGGAGCGCGCCGCCCGCGTCGCCTGCTGGGTCATGGCCGTGCCGCAGGTCGTGGTGATCGGGCTGCTGCTGTCGTGGGGCCGGCCGATCGAGGCGGGGATCGTCGCCACCTTCCTGCTCGGCCAGATCGCGATGATGCGGCGCTTCCTGAAGGCGCCGAGCGAGCGGGCGATCTGGTACAGCGGCTTCGGCGTGCCGCTCTACGTGTTCGGCATGCTGGCGAGCGCCTTCGCGATTCGCGGGATCGTGGCGTAGCGCGGCGTCGTCCGTTGCCTCCCGGACGACGAATGCTCTATCTCCCCGCGACACCAACAAAAAACTGGAGAGAACGCCATGGTCCTGATCAGCGTGATGTATCCCGCCGGAGCCGGCACGCGCTTCGACATGGACTACTATCTCAAGAAGCACATGCCCCTGGTGAGCGAGCGCTGGTCCGCCCAGGGCCTGCACGGCTACGAGGTGATCAAGGGCGTCGCCACGCCGGACGGCACGACGCCGCCTTTCCAGGTGATCGCGCTGCTGCGCTTCGAATCGGCCGAGGCCTTCAAGGCGGCCGCCGCGGCGAACGGCCCGGAGATCTTCGGCGACATTCCGAACTTCACCGACACCCAGGCCGCCGTCCAGATCAACGACTTCGCCGAGTAGGGCAGGCCTTCCCCCGATGATCGACGTCATACAGCAGGTCCGGGGGAGCAATCCGTCGCTCCCCACGACCATCATCGTGCTGCGTTCGGATTCCCGCGCACTCGCCGACCCCGAAACCCTGATGCCGGAGGCCCAGGCCTGGATCGACGAGAAGACGCCGGGCGCCCGGCTCTCGCGGGAATCGGTGCTGCTCGCACCGTATCCCGGCGCGATGCCGACCGAACGCAAGGTCACGGTTCTGGCTTTCACCGACGCCCGCCACCTCGCGGCCTTCGCGACGGCCTGGACGGCGGACCCGATCCCCGAAGGCGAGGACTGAGCCTGAGAGGCCCCGATCCGATTGCATCGGCTCGGGGCCTCTCAGCTCTCGTTCTGCCGCGCTTTCTTTCGACCGACGGCATCCCCCCGGTCGGAGAGCGTTCTAGGCCGCGCGAAGCGCCTGGATCGTCCGGATCGTGCCGCCGCGCAAAGCTGTGAGGCGGCGGATCAGGGGACCGAGATCGTCGCCGGCATGGCAGGCGGTCTCGACCTCGCGGCAGAGCGCCGAGAGGCCGGCGAAGCCGAGGATGCCGGCCGCCGAGATCATGGCATGCGCATCGTGTGCGAGCTGGTCCCTGTCGACCTCCGCCTGCCTGCCCAGGTCCATCGCCGCGAAGCGGGCGCGCAATTCGGCCTCGAGCAGCATCAGCAGCGATTGCGTCCGCTCCGGCCCCATGCGGTCCCGGATGCTGGCGAAGGCGTCCGCATCGAGGATCGTCTCGCCGCGCTCGGTCTCCTCCGGATGCAGCGTGGCCGGAGCCGCCTGGTCGCGGCGCCGGGCGCGCTCGCGGCCGACCCAGAGATCGATGGCCGCGTAGAGCTCCGGCCGCTTGAACGGCTTCCCGACATGGTCGTTCATGCCGGCATCCTGCAGATCGTCGATCTGCCGTGGCAGCACGTTCGCCGTCATCGCGACGATCGGCACCTGGCCGGCATGGCCGGGCATGGTGCGGATCAGGCGTGTCGCCGTCAGGCCGTCCATGCCGGGCATCTGCACGTCCATCAGGACGAGGTCGTAGGGATCCGATCCGTTCGCCGCGGCCCGGACCCGGGCGACCGCGTCGGCACCGTCGTCCACGACGTCGACCCGGTAACCCTTGACCTCCAGAACCGCGCGAGCGAGCTCCTGGTTGATCCGCACGTCCTCGACGAGGAGTAGGTGTACCCGGGGCTCGCCGTCCTCGCTCTCGGGTACGGCCGCAGTGGCGACGGGGCACACGGCGGCGTCGGCGAGATCCGGCACGCCCTCGCGCCGCGGCAAAGCCAGGGTGAACCAGAAGGTCGAGCCGATGCCGGCCTCGCTCTCGACGCCGATCTCGCCGCCCATCATCGTCAGCAGATGCCGGCAGATGGCGAGCCCGAGGCCGGAGCCGCCGAAGCGTCGGCTGATCGAACCGTCGACCTGGCTGAAGCGCTTGAACAGCCGCTCCAACTGCTCCGGGGCGATGCCGATGCCGGTATCGGTGACCGTGAAGCGCATCGCCTCCGCCGTCTCGCCCGTCGGCAGGATGCGTTGGCCCTCGTGCGTGACCGCGAGCGTCACCGAGCCGGTCGGCGTGAACTTCATCGCGTTGTTCAGGAGGTTGAGCAGTACCTGCCGCAGGCGGTTGGCATCGCCGAACACGAAATCCGGCAGGGCCGGATCGATCCGGCATTCGATCGCGAGCGGGCTCTTGAGGGCGCTGCCGCGCACGATCGAGACCGTGTTGTCGACGAGCCCGTGCAGCGGAAAGGCGATCGGATCGAGTTCGAGCTGGCCCGCCTCGATCTTCGAGAAGTCGAGGATGTCGTTGACGACCGTCAGCAGCGCCGCGCCCGAGCCCTGAATCAGTTCCAGCCGGCGGCGATCCTCCGGCGTGTGTCGCTGGGCTTCGAGGAGCAGGTCCGCGTAGCCGAGGATGCCGTTCAACGGCGTACGGATCTCGTGGCTCATGGCCGCGAGAAAATCGCTCTTGGCCTCGCTGGCGCGCTCGGCCTCGGCACGGGCCGCCTCCGCCGCCGCCGTCGCCGCCTGGAGCGCGGCTTCCGCGCGCTTGCGTTCGGTCACATCGAAACTCAGGCCGACCATGCGGGTCGGCCGGCCGGCGGCGTCGTAGAGCGCGCGGCCGCAGACATGCATCCAGCGCTCGGACACGCCGGCGACGATCCGGTACTCGGCAACGTAATCCTCGCGCAGATCGACGGCCCGGCGAACCGAGTCCCAGACGATGCTGCGGTCGTCGGGATGGACCATGCCCGTCCAGGCCGCGGCCGGCATCGCGACCGGGCCGTCGTCGGGCAGGCCGTAGAGCCGCTGGTGCTCGCGGTCGAGGGCGACGACCCCCGTCAGCATGTCGTAGTCCCACGCCCCCGCGTCGGCGGCTTCCTGGGCGAGGCGCAGGAGGTCGCCGGTCTCCTGGAGACGCCTCTGCGTCGTGATGATGTCGTCGACGTCGAGCGCCGTGCCGAGCCATTCCGCCGCCGCCCCGTCATCCGACGGCGCGATCGGGATCATCACGATCCGGTGCCAGCGGTAGACGCCGTCGTGCCGGCGCAGCCGCACCTCGACGTTGAACGGCGTGCCGTCGGTCCGTGCCTGCCGCCAGGCCGCATCGAGGCGCTCGGCGTCGTCGGGATGGGCACGGTCGCGGCGGTCGGACCGCTCGCGGCCGATTGGGCCGTAATACTCGTTGAACCAGGTATTGGCGTAGGTCGCCGTACCGTCCACGGTGCGCGCGGCCCAGACCAGGAGCGGCAACGCCTCGGCGAGAATCCGATAGCGCGCCTCGCTGCGGGCCAGCGCCGCTTCCGCGGCCTTGCGCTCGGTGATGTCGAGGACGGTGCCGAACAGTCCGGTGACGTTCCCCTCCGGCCCGGTCTCGCAGATCCCGCTCACCGTGACGTCGCGGATCTCTCCGTCGGGACGCAGGACCCGCGCCTCGTAGGCGTAGCCGGTACCGGCCTGCATGGCATTCTGAACGATGGCGGAGACATGCGCGCGGTCGTCCGGATGGTAGACCTCGGTCAGCGCGCTGCCGAGCAAGGGCACCGGCGAGCCCGGCTCGAGGCCGAGGATGCCGTAGGTCCCGTCGGACCAGACCGGCCTGCCGTCGGAGAGGGCGACCCGCCAATGGCCGACATGCGCCATGCTCTCGGCCAGCGTCAGCAGCCGGTTGGCATCGCCGAGGGCGGCCTCCCGGATGCGGAGCTGGGACGCCTGGGCCTCGATCACCTGTTCGCGGGCCGTGCGGGCCGCGGCTTCGTGCTCGCGCAGGGCGTTGGCCTCCTGCAGGTGCAGGTGGGCGACGACGATTTCGGCGAGGTCGCGCAGGGCCGCCGCGTCGTCATCGGAGAAGGCACGCGGCGTCGTGTCGACGAGGCAGAGGGCGCCCACCCGGATGCCCGAGCGCAGGATCAACGGAGCGCCGGCATAGAAGCGGAGATTGGCCGCGCCGGCCACCAGATCGCTTGCCGCGAAGCGTGGATCCCGGCTGGCGTCGGAGACGACGAAGACGGCGTCGCTGCGGATCGTGTGGTCGCAGAAGGCCTCCGAGCGCGGCAGATTCTGCGGCATCAGCGGGCAGGCGGTCTTGAGCCATTGCCGGTCGGATTCGACCAGCGACACGAAGGCCGCCGGCACGGAGAACAGGCGCTTGGCCGTGCGGCAGACGGCCTCGAAATGCTCTTCCGGCGGCGTGTCGAGGATATGCAGGCCGCGGAGTGCGGCGAGACGATCCGCTTCTCCGAACGCAGACATAGTCACCTGATGAGGGCTCCCGGCATCGCGCACCCGACGCACGTTCCGTGTCTGCGCGCGCAGCCGTTAACGGGATCGGTAATTAACGATGATTAACGCGTCGTTAATGGCCCAGATTCGGTCTGTGGAGCGCGCGCGTTGCGGGCGAGCCAAAGCAATCGGGCGGCCTCCATACCCCAGACCATGCCCAGCATCATGTAGACGTGGCGCCATTTCTCGATGTCGATCTGCATCGCCTGCAGGAAGAACATCAGCAGCGCCGGCCAGACCACCTGCGCGTGGGCACGCAGCGGCGTCCGGCAGGTCGTCAGCCTGAAGCCGACATGCGCCGTCGCCAGGACGAGTACGATGAAGACTGCGCCGCCGAACCAGCCGCCGTTGGCGAAGCTTCCGATATAGGAATTGTGCGGCTCCAGCTGGAAGATCAGCCGCCAATGCATCGGGCCCATGCCGAAGGGTCGTTCGAGCAGCATGGCGATGCCGCGCAGCTGGTTGCCGAAGCGCCCGGTCTCGCCCTCGTCGTAGTCCTGCGTCACCGAGGCGCGGCTCTCGAACATCTTGGCGACGTGGTCGACCGAGAGCAGCCCGATCACCGCGACGATCCCGAGCGCGACGGTGACGAGGGTCAGGGTCACGATGCGTCGGCGCAGCCGGGCCGAATCGCTGGTGCGGTACACCGTGAGGACCATCAGCCCGGTCGCCACCACCGTCCCGCCCCAGGAGCCGCGGGAGAAGGACAGGAAGATGCCCGTGAGGATGATCAGCAGCCCCACGAACGACAGCAGCGGCCGCCGGGTCGTGCCGGTGAGGAGGGCATGCATCAGGTAGAGCGCGCCGAGCGTCAGGAACGAGCCGAACACGTTCGGATCCTGGAAGGTGCCCGACGCGCGGCCGTACTTGTAGAAGAGGTCCTCGATGCCGAGCACCTGCAGGTAGCCGACGATGCCGAGGAAGGCCGAGAAGACGCAGCTCGCCGTGTAGGCCTTGAGCGCGAGATCCATGCGGTTCTCGGTGTCGTCGGAGAACAGCATGGCGAAGAAGATGCCGGTGAGCACGAGATAGACGAGCTGGATCGTCCAGGTGACCGGGAACGGCTCGGCCAGATACGGCATCAGGCTGGTGCCGATCGCCACGAGGTAGAGCAGCAGCAGACCGAACAGGGGCATCACGCCACGATGCAGCCGGATGCCGAGCGCGAACCACAGCGCCATCGTCGGGAAGGCGACGACGTCGTAGGGCGCGACGTCGGAGAAAGCGAAGCAGGCGAAGAAGATGAACGCCGCGAGCAAGACCTTCGCGAACCCCGTGAGGGCCGCGACGACCGGGATCTCGGCCCAGGCGCCCGCGCTGTCGCGCGAGGGCAGGGCGGCGGCCGTGGACGGCATGGCTCGACGCACTCCGCTTATCCGCCCGACGCAACACCCGGAACGCCGTCCCGCTCACGCGCGGTCCCGTACAGGCTCCGATACAATCATCGAATGGTTGAGATTCATGAAAGACGCCGAGGAACCGGCGTCAGGCAGCCGCCCGGCGCAAGGGCTGGATGCGGTCGATCTCAGGGCCGATCTCGCGGGCCAGGGTATCCATCTCGAAGCTTTGTTGGAGGTTGAGCCAGAATTGCGGCGTGGTGCCGAAGTACCGTCCAAGCCGAAGCGCCGTATCGGTGGTGATGCCGATGCCTTCCGCGGCAACGCGCTCGATCCGTGTGCGGGGCACGCCGCAGGCGCGCGCGACCACGCCGGCCGACAGACCGAGAGGGATCAGAAATTCCTCACGCAGCACTTCGCCAGGGTGCAGCGGCGGCAGGATTTTGTCAGTCTCGTACGCGATGCCCATCACGGGACTCCTCTTGAGCTGGACGTTACCCGCTAGTGATAATCGACGATCTCCACGTCGGCCGGTCCGAGTGCGGTCCAGCGGAAGCAAACCCGGAACTGGTCGTTGATCCAGATGGCATGCTGTCCGGCGCGATCATCCTTCAACGGATGGAGCCTGTTACCCGGCGGTTCCTTGAGATCGGCCAGTTCGCCAGCTGCATGGACCATCCTCAGCTTGCGCCGAGCCGTCTTGAGAAGATTGGCTGGGAAGCCTTTCGGATGCCGGCCACGAAATACCGCTTCCGTCACCGGATCGATAAAGCCCTGGATCGGCAACGTCGCGCACCCAATGACCCGAACATGCGCAGTATCACTGAGTGAGACATATCCGTCAAGAATTTGTATCACTTCGTGATCGACAGGGCGGCAACAGGCCGGCAGTGCGATACTTTGCGGAGAGCTGAACCCAAGGGCGTTTCCCGAGAATCCTTGGGACGTCCGAACATCTCGGGCGTTGCCCCTCTTTAGGAGGCCGCATGAAGAATCCCGTGATGAGCTTCTGGCTCTCTTCCGCCAACCAGGCCGCCGGCTGGTGGATGGGCCACGCCGCCAATGCCGTCCGGGCGCAGCAGCGCGCGGCGGTCAGTGAGATGACGAAGGCCGTCGCCGGCGCCAAGCCGAAGCGCAGGCGGCGCGTGAAGCGGAAGACGGCGTCGGTCCGCCGCTAAGCCGGCCCCCCCGCCCGTCGCGGGACGTCGGCCTACCGTACCGCCGTCTCGTCGGCCATCGTGCAGTGATGATCGAGCAGCCACTCGGTGTGGCTGTCGCCTGCCCGATAGGCGAGGAGAAAGGCGCCTTGGACCGGATCGTCCGCCGCCGTGACGACCATGGCGAAGCTCGTGCGCCGCAGGTCGTGCGGCCCCGGCAGCCGCGCGAGTTCCGCGAACGGGTTGAGGCCGTCGAGGGATGCCGCAGGGACCAGCCTGCCATAATAGCGCTCGTCTTCGAGCGGGAAGGGCAGCGGCCGCCACTCGCCGGTGAAGGTCCCGGCATTGGCGTGGAGCGCCGCGCGCACCGCCGGCCGAACGCAGTCGAGGTGGATGTGCAGCTGGTCCTGCGACCGGCCGCCCCGCGAATTCACCGCCATCGCCACGTCACGCAGGTCGAGACGACCCTTCAGGGCGTCAGTGACATGGAAGCGGGCCTCCATCGCCGCGCCCCAATAGGCGGCGCCCGCCGGGCCGCGCAGGGACGCCTCTTCGAGGCCGACGACCTTGGCGGTCGGCATCACCACGACCTCGGTCTTCAGGAGCGGCGCCTTCAGTACCGCGAAACCGGGTTTCTCGGAGCTGCCGGGGTCGACCCGGAGGCAGGGGAAGGGCTTTCCGAAGGTGGATTGCGCCGCGACGCAGGTCCGCGTCACCACCCACAACGTGTCGCGCGTCACCCCGGCGGCGGCCGCGCTGGCGGCGGCGAGCAGGACGAGCGAGGCGAGGGCGGCGCGCATGGATCCGTGTACCGCGCAGGGCCGGCCCGCGCATAGGTCACCCACGGCGAAACGGCCCGCCGGCTTCGATCCCAATGCAAGTACGGCCGGCACACCCGGCTGCACGCGGAGCCCTGGACATTTCAACGCCGGGCTGTCTCCCTCCGGCCCGGAAAAGCAGGAAGCGGGAAAAACGGATGCTGTCCAAGTTGCGGAGGTTGGCCGACGGCCACACCGTTCACGTCTGGGACCGGGCCGAAGCCGGCGTCTGGGGCGATCCGCTAGCGACCCTCGAACGGGTGGCCGAGCGCTGGCGCCGGTATCGCAGCGCCACGGTCGACCCGGCCGTGACGGAGCACGACGACATGCTGGCCGAGCAGCCCGGCGGCGACGCCGCATACCGGCAAATCGGGGAATCGGCCCTGCGCGTCATCGCCGAGGCGATGATCCTGTCCGGCCGCACGCAGTTCGACACGATCCTCGACCTGCCCTGCGGCGGCGGACGAGTGACGCGCCATCTCGCGCAATTCTTCCCCGATGCGGACATCCACGTCGCCGACATCGATGCGGCGAAGCAGGAAGCCGTGGTCAAGCAGTTCGCCGCGACACCCTTCGCCTTCCCGCATGATTTCCGGGGTAGCCCGAACCGAAGCTTCGATCTCGTCTTCGTCGGTTCGCTGCTGACGCATTTCGATCGGAAGCTATTCGAGCGCGCCCTCGACTTCTTCATCAAGGCCCTGTCCCGGGGCGGTATCGCCGTGCTGACCACGCATGGCCGCAACAATGCCGCCGAGGTCGTCCGTTCGCCGTCGTTCCCGGAATTCAAGGCGAAGCAATTCGAGTTCATTCGGCACATCGAGGATACGAAGGCGAAGATCAAAACGAACTTCGATCCCGAAAAGGCGATCGTCGAGCAATTCCGGAAGGACGGCTTCGGATACTTTGCGACGCCGATCCATTCGTCCCTCTACAAGCAGAGCTACGGCGGATCGTTCTCGTCGCCGTCCTGGCTGCTGCGGCGGATCGAACGGCGGGCCGACTGCGCGGTGCTCGGATTCAAGGAGCGAAGCTACGGAAACATGCAGGACGTGCTGATCCTGCAGAAGCTCTGATCGGGCGGACGACGGCATCGACGGGCCGGCGCTTCGCGGGCGATGTGCCGCGCAGCGAAACAAATGGCCGCGTTCGCCGTTCGTGACACGCAGAGGGAGATCATCGATGGACCGCGAACGCGACCGCGACGCAGCAACGAGCCTGATCGAGGAGCACGACGAGAAGGTCGGCCGCGACACGCCGGATCGGGACCGGCCCGGCCAGGGCGACCCGTCCAGCAAGCCGGTCGACAGCCAGAAGCCGCCGCCGAAGACCGACAAGACCTCTGAGGAGGACGAAGCGCCCCGGAGCTCCGACCCGAGCCCGTTCGCGCCGCGCTGAACCTTGCCGAACGATCGAGTCCAAGCCGCCGTACCGCCTCGCAGGGGCAGACGGCGGCTTTTTCGCAAATAGGGACGGCATCGGCCTCAGGGTCGGGAGATCGGTTGCAGGGCGAGGACGTCAGACCGGATCGCCATCGTCCAGCCGCCCGCGCACGAAGCCGCGCGAGATGAGCCGGCTGCGTTCCCGTGCACGGCGTTCGCCCTCCATCAGGTCGGAGAGCGCGTCGGTGACGGCGCAACGCAGGGCCAACCCGGCATCGCCCTGGGCAGTCTCGAGATAGGCGCAGACGATGGTCTCGATCGGACAGGAAGGCTGTGCCTCCCGTCCGGTTGGCGCGTTCGTCGGCATGAACCTGTCCTTCGACTCGAATTAGAACGAAAGAAGAACACGCCATGAGGCCGATGGTTCGGTCAACCGTCGGATTGGCGGTTTCCGACGACGGCGACGCCGCAGCCGCCATGCGCGGTTTACCCCTTGCCGAGCTAAGCCGCCGACCGCGCCGGCGCCCGGCCGCCGGCCTCATCTCAGGCCTTGCAGGACAGAAACCCTTCGCGGATCGCCTCCGGGTCGAGCTTGCGCCCGATGAAGACGACGCGCGACACGCGCGCCTCGCCGTCCTTCCACGGTCCCTGGAGATCCCCGTCGAGGATCTGATGGACACCCTGGAACACGAAGCGCTGCGGCTCGTCGGGGAAGGCCACGATGCCCTTGCAGCGCAGGATATCCGGCCCCTGGACCTGGGTCAGGGTCGAAATCCACGGCATGAATTTTTCCGGATCCACCGGCCCGTCGATCTTTGCCGAGACCGACTGCATGTCGTCATCGTGGTGATGGTGGTGGCCCTCCTCGAGGAAGTCGGGCTCGATGTCGAGGATGCGCGACAGGTCGAAGGCGTTGCGGTCGAGCACCTGGTCGAGGGGCACGTCGCAGCGGCTGGTGCGGTGGACCTTGGCATAGGGGTTGATCGCGCGGATCAGGCCCTCGACGCGGTCGAGATCGGCGGGCTCCACGAGGTCGGCCTTGTTCAACAGGATCACGTCCGCGAAGGCGATCTGGTTTTTGGCCTCCGGCGCGTCCTTGAGCCGGTCGGCGAGCCACTTGGCGTCGGCCACGGTCACAACGGCGTCGAGGCGTGCGGCCCCGCCGACATCCTCGTCGATGAAGAAGGTCTGGGCGACGGGGGCCGGGTCGGCCAGCCCCGTGGTCTCGACGATGATCGCGTCGAACTTGCCGCGCCGCTTCACCAGCCCGTCCATGATCCGGATCAGGTCGCCGCGCACGGTGCAGCAGACGCAGCCGTTGTTCATCTCGAACACCTCCTCGTCGGCGCCGATGACGAGGTCGTTGTCGATGCCGATCTCACCGAACTCGTTGACGATCACGGCATAGCGCTTGCCGTGGTTCTCGGTGAGGATCCGGTTCAGCAGCGTGGTCTTGCCGGCGCCGAGATAGCCGGTGAGCACGGTGACGGGGATCTTGTCGGAGGCGGGGCGCGCGGTGTCGGACATGGTGGCTCGTCGGGCTGTTGGCGGGCGGACGGTGGATGACCGCGTGCACCTCACGAAACTCCCGATCGAAGGGAGTCTCTCCGCCGGCCGTGACGGCGCGGCGGGAGTTTCATGAGGACACTTAGCGGACCGTCATATTGTGTCATCGGACGCCGGATAGAAGGCATCCCGCATCGAACGCATGGAGCGCTCGCCGCAGCGTCTCGCCATGTCCCGCCTGCCCTTGCTCGGCCTGCCCTTGCCAGCGCAGCTCAAGCTTGGCAGTGCAACCCCTATGGAACGGCTTTCGCCGGGCCTTCGAAAGATGCCGCGGACCTTGCCTTATAGAAGCCGGAACAAGTGGTTCTGTGCATCGCTCGGTGTGGTTCGCTTCGCTGATTCGCGCACGATCGACGACACCCGCGGCACCGTGAGCTTGAGCCTGAGACCGAATGGACGCGCGCACACCCATTGAGCCCGAAGCGGATTCCGCCCGGGACATGTTCGAGGAGACGCGCGAGCGGCCCCGCCGCACGATGCTGAGCCTCGTACTTCTGCTGTCGGTCGTCGTCGTGCTCGTCGCCGCCGTGGCGATCTGGCCGCAGCCGGTGCGAGACCTGGCCGAGAAGGCCGTCGCCTTCGCGCAGGGCATAATGCCCGGCAAGAGCGAGCCCAAGGACGACACCGCCGAGACGGCGAAGGTCAAGAAGGACGCCGCCGCGGGCGAGCGCGTCTTCCGTCCGACCAAGGAGCAGCGCACCGCGCTGGAGATCAAGCCGGTCGCGGCCATCACCTTCCGGCCGGAATACTCGGCGGAGGGCCGCATCGCGGTCAACGAGGACGACAACGTGCCCGTCACCTCGCCCTATTCGGGCCGCGTGACCAAGGTGCTGGCGCGGGCCGGCGACGACGTGAAGGCCGGCCAGGTCCTCCTGACCATCGAGGCAAGCGACATGGTCCAGGCCCAGAACGACTACCAGGGTGCCCTCAACGGCTTGAACAAGGCTCAGGCCCTGTTCAAGCTCGAGCAGAACATCGCCGGGCGCCAGGAAGAACTGTTCAAGGCCCGCGCCACCGCGCTGAAGGACTACGAATCCGCGCAGAACGACGTCATCGCCGCGCAGAGCGACCTCAAGACCGCCGAGGCGACGCTGCAGGCCGGGCGCAACAGGCTGCGCCTGCTCGGCAAGACCGACGAGGAGATCGCGGCCTTCGAGAAGGCCGGCCGCATGACCGCCGAGACCGAGGTGCGCGCGCCGATCGCCGGCACCATCGTCCAGCGCAAGGTCGGCGTCGGCCAGTACATCTCGTCCTCCGGCGACCCGCTTTTCGTGATCGGCGACCTCTCCACCGTCTGGCTCATCGCCAACGTCCGCGAGAGCGAGGTGCCGAAGATCCGCATCGGCCAGGAGATCGACGCCCGCGTCGTCGGCTTCCCGCGCACGATCTTCCGGGCCAAGATCAGCTACATCGCCACCAGCCTCGACGCGGCGACGCGGCGCCTCAGCGTGCGCAGCGAGCTCGACAACCCCGACCGCTCGCTCAAGCCCGAGATGTTCGCGAACTTCACCATCGTCACCGGCGGCGAGCGGTTCTCGCCGAGCGTGCCGAGCGCGGCCGTCGTCTACGAGGGCGACAAGGCGCATGTCTGGGTGTCCCGGGCGGACGGCGCGATCGAGGCGCGGGACGTCCGGCTCGGCCTGACCAACGGCGACAACGTGCAGGTGGTCGAGGGCCTCAAGACCGGGGAGGAGGTCGTCACACGAGGCGCCATCTTCATCGACCGCGCAGCGACCGGCAGCAACGCGTCCTGACGATCGGACCGAGGGCGCACCATGAACAGTCTGATCGTCTTCTCCCTCAAGCAGCGCGTCCTCGTCTTCCTGCTGTTCCTGATGACCCTCGGGATCGGCTACGCGAGCTATCTGCAGCTCAACATCGAGGCCTATCCCGACCCGGTGCCGCCGCTCGTCGACGTCATCACGCAGGTGCCTGGGCAATCGGCCGACGAGATCGAGCGCTACATCACGATTCCGCTGGAGGTGCAGCTCGCCGGCATCCCCAACGCAACGGTGGTGCGGACGATCTCGCTGTTCGGCCTCTCCGACGTGAAGGTGCAGTTCAACTACGAATTCACCTACCAGGAGGCGCTGCAGCGGGTGCTGAACCGCCTGTCGCAATTGCCGGCGCTACCGAACAACGCACAGCCGCAGATCTCACCGACCAGCCCGGTCGGCGAGATCATGCGCTACAAGGTGACCGGCCCGAAGGGTTTCACCCCGACCGACCTCAAGACGCTGCAGGACTGGGTGCTGCAGCGCCGCTTCAAGGCGATCCCCGGCGTCGTCGACGTCACCGCCTTCGGCGGCAAGGCCAAGGAATACGAGATCGCGGTCGACCTCAACCGGCTACAGGCCTACGGCCTGACGCTGGTCCAGGTGATCACCGCGCTCAACAATTCGAGCATCAACGTCGGCGGTCAGACGCTGAACGTCGGCGAGCAATCGGCCGTGGTGCGCGGCGTCGGCCTGATCCGCGACATGGACGACATCCGCGAGACCATGCTCACGCAGGTCAAGGGCGTGCCGGTGCTGGTGCGCCACGTGGCGGACGTGCGCGTGTCCAGCGCGCCGCGCCTCGGCATCGTCGGCCATGACGGCCAGAGCGACATCGTCGAGGGCATCGTCCTGATGAGCCGCGGCGGCGAGAGCCTGCCGACGCTGCGCCGGGTCGAGGCCGAGATCGAGCGGATCAATTCCTCGACGATCCTGCCGCCGGGGGTGAAGATCGAGCGGATCTACGACCGCAGCGGGCTGATCGAGACCACGACCCACACGGTGATGCACAACCTCGTCTTCGGCGTGGTGCTCGTCTTCGTGGTGCAGTGGCTGTTTCTCGGCTCGCTCCGCAGCGCGATCATCGTCGCGGCGACGATCCCCTTCGCGCTGGGCTTCGCCATCGCCATCCTCGTCATCCGCGGCGATTCCGCGAACCTGCTCTCCCTCGGGGCCATCGATTTCGGGCTGATCGTCGACGCGACCGTGATCATGGTCGAGAACGTCTTCCGGCACGTGGCCGAACCCGAGCACAGCGAGGGCCAGACGGCGCCGGGGGGGCTCACCGGGCGTCTCGGCATCATCGGCATCGCCGGAGCCGAGGTGAACCGGGCGATCTTCTTCTCGGCGACGATCATCATCGTCGGCTTCCTGCCGCTCTTCACGCTGACCGGCGTCGAGGGCCACATCTTCGGGCCGATGGCCAAGACCTACGCCTACGCCCTGATCGGCGGCCTGCTCGCGACATTCACGGTGTCGCCGGCGCTGGCCGCGCTGATCCTGCCGAAGCACGTCGAGGAGCGCGACACGCTGATCGTCCGGGCCATGCGCTTCGGCCACGTCATCATCCTGCGCCTCGCCCTGACCCACAAGGTGATGGCGCTCGGCATCATGATCGCGGTGCTGGCGGCGGCCGGCATCGCCGGCAAGACGCTGGGCCTCGAATTTCTGCCGAAGCTTGAGGAGGGCAACCTCTACATCCGCGGCACCATGCCCGGTTCAATCTCGCTGGAGGCCGGCAACGCCTATGTTGAGAAGATCCGCGGCATCGTGCGCGAGGTGCCCGAGGTCGTCACCGTGCTCTCGCACCAGGGCCGCCCGAGCGACGGCACCGACGCCACCGGCTTCTTCAACGTCGAGATCCTGGCGCCGCTGAAGCCCATCGACGACTGGCGCAAGGGCGTCAGCAAGGAAGAGATCATCGCCGACCTGCAGGCCAAGTTCGCAGCCGATTTCCCCGGGATCGAGTTCAACTTCTCCCAATACATCGAGGACAACGTCCAGGAGGCGGCCTCGGGCGTGAAGGGCGAGAACTCGGTCAAGATCTACGGCAGCGACCTCGAGGAGATCACCAAGGCCGCCAACAAGGTCAAGGCGGTGCTCGCCACCGTTCCGGGCGTCGAAGACCTCGCGGTCTTCACCTCGCTCGGACAGCCGACGGTGCGCATCGACGTCGACCGTCGCAAGGCGGCGCGGTTCGGGCTCTCGCCCGGCGACGTGAACACCACCGTCCAGGCCGCGATCGGCGGACAGGCGGCGGGCGACCTCTACGAGTACGGCTCGGACCGGCATTTTCCGATGCGCGTGCGCCTCGCGCCCGAGTACCGCCGCTCGCTGGAGACCATCCGCAACATCACCATCGGCGCCAACGCCCCGAACGACACCGTGGTGCAGGTGCCGCTCTCGGAGATCGCGAGCGTCGACCTCGTCTCGGGCGCGGCCTTCATCTACCGCGAGGATCAGGAGCGCTACATCCCGGTGAAATTCTCGGTGCGCGGGCGCGACCTCGGCAGCGCCGTGATCGAGGCGCAGGAACGCGTCGCCCGCGAGGTCGAGCTTCCGGCCGGCTACCACCTGGAATGGGTCGGGCAGTTCACCAACCTGCAGGACGCCGTGGCCCGCCTGTCCGTGGTGGTGCCGATCACCCTCGCGCTGATCGCCCTGCTGCTCTACGTCAACTTCGCCTCCGTCGTGGACATGCTGCTCACCCTCAGCGTGATCCCGATGGCGATGATCGGCGGCATCTTCGCCCTGGTGTTCACGGGCACGCCGTTCTCGATCTCGGCGGCGATCGGCTTCATCGCGCTCTTCGGCATCTCGACGATGGAGGGCGTGATCCTGCTCGCCTACTACAACCAGCTGATCGAGGAGGGGCAGACGCGCAAGGACGCGGTCTGGAACGCGGCCAACATCCGCATGCGGCCCGTCATGATGACCTGCGTCGCAGCCTGCGTCGGGCTGCTGCCGGCGGCGGTCTCGACCGGGATCGGCTCGCAGGTGCAGAAGCCGCTCGCCCTCGTCGTCGTCGGCGGAATCACGCTGGCGCCGAACCTGATCCTCGTCGTCGTGCCGGTCCTGATCTCCCTGTTTTCGCGCCGGCGCCCCCAGCCGATGGCCGCGGGGCAGGGCGCTCACCGGCATGCAGTCGCGGCCTGATCGGACACGCCCCGTGATGCACCGGCAACAGCCTGACGAAAGGGTCGTGCGTGCGCGAAGCTTCGCGTTGACTCCACCTCCCGGCGAGCGCCTGTGCAGTGCGAATACACGGTGCGGATCGCCGGACGGGGGCATGACGGCAGCCACACAGATCTCGAAGCGCCTGCGCTCGACCGTGGCCGTCCTGGCGCTGGCCGCGGGCCTCGGCGGCTGCGCCGTCGGCCCGGATTTCATGGCGCCGGCCGACCCCGCAGTCGCCGGCTACACCAAGGAACCCCTGCGCGATCCCCGCGCCGCAAGCGGCCTGACCACGCGCCAGGGCGGCTCGGCCGACCAGGACTTCGTCAAGGGCGCCGACGTCTCGGGCCAGTGGTGGACGCTGTTTCGCTCAAAGGCGCTGAACCGCCTCGTCACCGAAGCGCTCGCCAACAACCCGTCCCTCGACGCGGCCCAGGCCGCGCTCCGCATGGCGCGCCTGAACACCGAGGCGCAGCGCGGCACGCTGTTCCCGCAGGTCGGCTTCAACGGCCTCGCCTCGCAGCAGCGGGCGCCGGGCGGCGAGTTGCAGAGCCCACTGAACGACCAGCGCCAGCTGACCTACAGCCTGTTCACGCCGCAGGTGCAGGTCGCCTTCGTGCCGGACGTGTTCGGCGGCAACCGACGGCAGGTCGAGGCCCTCGAGGCCCAGGCCGAGAACCAGCGCTTCCAGCTGGAAGCCGCCTACCTGACGCTGACCACCAACGTCGTGCTCGCCGCGATCCAGGAAGCGTCGCTGCGCGCCCAGATCGACGCCACCAAGAAGGTCATCGCGGCCCAGACCGAGGTGCTCAACCTCTACAACAAGCAGCTGTCCCTCGGGCAGATCGCCGGGGCCGACGTGCTCCAGCAGCAGGCCCAGCTCTCGGTCTCGCAACAGCTTCTGCCGCCGCTGGAGAAGGCGCTGGCGCAGCAGCGCAACCTCCTCACCGCCCTGGTCGGCCGCCTACCGAGCGACGAGGTCTCGGAGACGTTCGCTCTGAACGCGCTTCACCTGCCGACGAAGCTACCCGTCAGCCTGCCCTCCATGCTGGTGCAGCAGCGGCCGGACGTGAAGGCGGCCGAGGCGCAGGTCCAGCAGGCGAGCGCCGGCGTGGGCGTGGCGGTCGCCAACCGGCTGCCGCAGTTTAACATCACCGCCGCCGGCGGATCGAGCGCGGTGCGGATCGCCCAGCTCGCGAGCTCCACCGCGTTCTTCTACAGCGTGGTTGGGTCCGTAGCGCAGCCACTCTTCGACGCCGGCACGCTGTTCCGTCGCCAGCAGGCCGCCGAAGAGGGGCTGAACCTCGCCCAGGCCCAGTACCGCCAGGTCGTGCTCACCGCCTTCCAGAACGTCGCCGACGTGCTGCGCGCCCTGCAATCCGACGCGGACGCCGTCGCCGCCGCCACGGCCGCCGAGAAGGCCACCGGCGACAGCACGGCCCTCATTCGCAAGCAGTTCGAGGCCGGTGCCATCAACAGCGCCCAGCTCCTGATCGGCCAGCAGGCCTATCTCTCCGCCCTAGTGACCTCGGCCACGGCCCGCGCCAACCAGTATTCGGATACGGTCGCGCTGTTCCAGGCGCTTGGCGGCGGCTGGTGGAACCGGGTGGATGTGAAGCCGCCGCGTAAGGACAACGATCCGGCGCCATTCCTATGAAGGATCAGAGGGTAGACCCTCTTTCGGCGTTGCCAGAAAATAGATTTTGTTGAACACTCCTCGCGCATAGCGTGATGGGTAGGCATTCGACCATGGCAGGAAAATCGAAGACGGCGACCATCGATCAGGCGGCATCCAATGACGGCGCCTCGCCCGGCGGCAACCGAGATCGCATCGCGGCGGTCCTGACGCGCGCCAGCGAGAGTGGCCTGACCGCCGGCAAGGGCGGTCGCATATCGGGGCGCGTCTCGCCCGCGCTCATCGAACGCGCGAAGATGCGGACCGGGCTACAATCCGACACCGAACTCGTGGAATTCGCACTGGCGAACGTGGCAGTCGAAGACGATTTTGCGCGCGTATTTCGCGAGTTGCGCGGCACGGTGCCCGCCGACCTGGACCTCGACGTCTAGGGGCATGGCCTTCCGCTTCGAGACGTCCGCACGCGTACGTCGGCACGATCCGAAGTCCACGCTCAGCCGGCGCCCCGACGAAGCGCTGCCCTTCGTCGGGGCGCGGGTCGAGGCAGGGAATGGGCTGCTGCTCGATACCTGCGTCTACATCGACCAGATGCAGGGCAGGACGCCTCAGGTGCTCGACCACTTGATCGCCATCAGGGTCGTGAACCACAGCGCCGTCGCCGTGCAAGAGTTGCTCCAGACCGTCGGTGTACTCGATCCGGGCGACCCGCGCAGCAAAACGGCCATCGCTGCGATCAAGACGGCCGTGGACGCGATGCCACCGCATCGTCTCTTCACGCCCGATCTCGACACCCTGGCCGTGGCAGCGATCTACGCTGGAATTCTCTGCCGGACACAGGGCTACGCCAAGGACGACCGGATGCGGGCGCTTCACGACTGCACGCTGTTCGTACAAGCCATGAGGCTCGGCCTGACCGTCCTCACCCGCAGCGTCCGCGATTTCGATGTCTTGCTGCAGTTACGACCGCGCGGGCGCGTACTGTTCTACCGCTGAGCGGGAATTAGAGCGCTTTCCGACCAAGTGGATACCGGTTGGTCGAAAGAAAGCGCGGCAAAACAAAACCTTAGAGACGCCGAGCCGATGCAATCGGATCGGATACGGCTCTAGCCTCGCGCGGGCCGCAAGCTCTCACCCAGCGCCGTCAACGTATTCCCGAAACCCTTCGCGCCCGCCAGCAACCGTTCCAGCAGCAGCGCCCCCTCCAGCGTGGCGACGACCATCCGCGCGGACGCGGCCGGGTCGACGCTCGCGCGGATGCTGCCGTCGGCGACGCCCTCGGCCAAGACATGCTCCAGCCAGGCGATGTGCTTGTCGAAGAAGCGGGCGACATCCGTCCGCACCGCCTCGGGCAGCGTGTCGAGTTCGACGGCCAGCGCCGCGCAGAGGCAGCCGAGGCCCGTCTCGACGCCGCTGAGGTAGAGCCGGCCATAGGCCTCGATCCGCGAGAGGCCATCCGCGGTCTCGTCGAGGATCGCGGCCAGCGCCTCGTCGTAGCGCGCGTCGTAGGCGGCGACGAGGGCGACGGCGAGGTCTTCCTTCGTGCGGAAATGATGGTGGATGCTCGCCTTGCGGATGCCGACGGCGTCCGCGAGATCGGCATAGCTGAAACCGGAATAGCCGCGGCCCCGCACCAGGGTCTCGGCCTGCATCAGCAATTCGCTGCGTGTGTCCCTCATCGTCTGCCGTCCGTGTTCATCAAGCGCGCTTGATTGTAGATCTTGCCGACCACGGTCGCCGGGCACTTGACCGGAACTCTGGCTACCTACTAAATGGTAGAAAGACAAGACGGAGGAAACGGCAGATGGTCGCGCCCGCATTCGGCGGAACGGCGTTCCGTGCCCAAGTTGCCTCGGGGCTCGCCCGATGAGAGGGGCTGCGAACCGGCGCGAGGCCTTGTTCGGCGGCTTCTGTCTCTGCTGCCTGCCGACGCTGGGGCGCTCGGCCGAAGGCTTCGCGATGGACGAGGTCGGCCCCGGCATCTTCATCCGGCACGGCGTGATCGCCGACGCGAGTGCCGAGAACAACGACGCCATCGCCAATATCGGCTTCGTCGTCGGCAAGGAGTCCGTGCTCGTCACCGAGTCGGGCGGAAGCCTCGTCGACGGGCAGTGGCTGCGCGGCGAGATCCGGAAACGTACGACCAAGCCGATCAGCCACGTCGTTCTCACGCACGTCCACCCCGACCACGTCTTCGGCGCCGCCGCCTTCACTGAGGACAAGCCGGTCTTCATCGGTCACGCCTCGCTCCGCGAAGCCCTCGACTCACGCGGCGAGTATTATCGGAAGCGCCTCGTGGACATGCTCGGCGCCGACAAGGCCGGCAGCGTGGTCTATCCGACCCTCGAGGTGAAGGACGCCGCCGAGATCGATCTCGGCGACCGCAAGCTCAGCTTCCACGCCCACGGCAAGGCGCACACCAACAGCGACCTCTCGATGCTGGATTCGCAGAGCGGTCTGCTGTTTCCGGCCGACCTGCTCTCAGTCGACCGGATTCCCTCGCTCGACGGCAGCCTGCTCGGCTGGTTCAAGGAGATCGAAAAGCTCAAGAGCTTCGGCGCCACGGGCGGCATCCCGGGCCACGGCCCGACGCGGGTCGAGCTGGAGCCGGCCTTCGCGGCCATCACCGGCTACCTCGCAGCGCTACGCGACCAGACCCGCAAGGCCATCGCCGCGGACGTCCCGATCGAGAAGGCCGTGAAGACCGTGGCCATGGACCAGCGGGACAAGTGGCAGCTCTTCGACAACTACAACACTCGAAACGTCACCCAGGCCTACCAGGAACTCGAGTGGGAGTGACCCGCGCGAGCCCGCATCCCCATCGTCGACACTTGCGCTAGATTCGTCAGCAATCAGGAGGACGCCATGAAAGCCTTGATCCTAGCCCTCGGCCTCTCGCTCTCGGTGACGGGGATGGCGCATGCAGCCGGAGCTTCGGACACCGATCAGGAGCGCGTCGCGCGCTGGAACGATCTCAAGAAGGAAATCTTCGCCGGCAAGACGATCGAGCCGAGCGAGACGATGGTCCGGATCGATGCCCCGAAGCGCGCCGAGGACGCCGCGCTGGTGCCGATCACCCTGGCCATGTCCGACAAGGACAAGGTCAAGGGCGTGTCGCTGATCATCGACGACAACCCGACGCCCTATGCCGCCCATTTCATCTTCGGGCCGGCAGCCGACCCCGGCGAGATCAAGCTGCGCGTGCGCGTCAACAACTACACCGACGTCCACGCCGTGACCGAGACCAAGGACGGTAGATTCTTCGAATCGAAGCAGTTCGTGAAGGCGTCCGGTGGTTGCTCGGCCCCAATGGGCATGAGCGACGAGGAAGCCATGAAGGGCATGGGGGACATGCGCCTGAAGTTCGGCGAGGCGACCCCCGGCAAGCCGGCCGAGGCGACCCTGATGATCCGCCACCCGAACTTTTCGGGAATGCAGATGAATCAGGTCAGCCGCGACTACACCCCGGCCCGGTTCATCCAGAAGCTCGATGTGTCGTACGGCGACACGCTGATCTTCCACATGGACGGCGACATCTCGATCGCCTCGAACCCGGTGATCAATTTCGGCTTCAAGCCCGAGGGCAAGGGCCCGATCAAGGTCGTCGCCTCCGACAACCAGGACGGCCGGTGGGAGAAGACCTTCGAAGTGCCGTCGGCGAGCAACTGAGGCTTTCGATGCATCGCTCGCGTCTCGTCCGGCCGCTCGCGCTCGTCGCTCTCGCCGCCTTGCTCGGGGCGGCGGGCCCGGCGGATTCGCCGGTGAACGTGACGGAGCCGGCCGGGCTCTATGAAGGCCCCCAGCACGGCTACACGCCGCCGACCCTCAACGGCGCGACGGTCGTCGACCTCGCCGCCCTCGACAGGCTGATCGCTGCCGACGAGCCTGTGCTGCTCGACGTGGTGCTCGCCGACCGCAAGCCGCAGGGCCTGCCCCCGGGGACGCCCTGGCTGCCCTCGCACCGCTCCATCCCCGGCGCGGTCTGGCTGCCCGGCGCCGGCGTCGTGCCGCTGACGGCCGAGCAGGAGGCGGAATTCCTCAAGCGCATCGCCGCGCTCACCGGCGGCGACAAGGCGAAGCCCATCGTCACCTTCTGCCGGCCGGAATGCTGGGGCAGCTGGAACGCCGGCAAGCGTCTGGTCGAGGCTGGCTACAGCCGCGTGCATTGGTGGCCGCTCGGCGTCGAGGGCTGGCAGGACACGCACGACACCACCGTGGTGAAGGCCGACAAGGCCTGGACCGCCATCGCCAGCGAGAAGGCGACGCCACCGGCCCAGCCGTAACGCTGACGGCCGAGTGGAATGGCTCGAATCGTTCCGGGAAAAGACCCTCTGAGACCGGCGGTGGGGAGCACGTGCCCGGCCCACGGGCAATCCTTACCGTAAGCCTAAAAATTCAGCGATTTCAAAACCATCGCTACAGATATCCTTGTTGACACTCGTCCACTTGTGGCAGAAAAAAGGCTGCCCGGAGACGGACCGAAGTCCAGGGAGGAAACGCTCGTAAAAACGGGCAAGCGGGACGGTTAGCCGTACCACGCATGCGATGCAGGCCTCTCCGGGCCGCTTCCGATCTCAACAGTCCCGGTTCGCGCGGTGCCGCCATCGCGGCCGAACTCGTGTAGAGTGCCGCGCCGTAAGCAACGCCCTCGCGGCGTGACCCGGCCCGACGGGTCCGCGAGGCAGGCGAGGCAGGAGCCCATGTCGCAGTTCAGTCAGTCCCGGCGCGTGCGGGCCGGCGATCTCGCCCGGCGCAAGGCCGAAGGCCGCAAGATCATCGCGCTGACCGCCTACCACGCCCACACGGCGGGCATCCTCGACGCCTATTGCGACTTCATCCTCGTCGGCGATTCCCTCGGCATGGTGATGCACGGCATGGAATCGACCCTGCCGGTCACCGTGGAGATGATGATCGTGCAGGCCCAGGCCGTCATGCGCGGCACCAGCCGGGCTCTGATCGTGGTCGACCTGCCCTTCGGCTCCTACGAGGCGAGCAAGGAGCAGGCCTTCCACACCGCCGCCCGGGTCCTCAAGGAGACCGGCGCCGGCGCGATCAAGATGGAAGGCGGCGCCAAATTCGCCGAGACGGTGGCGTTCCTGGTCGAGCGCGGCGTACCGGTGATGGGCCATATCGGCCTCACCCCTCAGTCGGTGAACACCATGGGCGGCTTCAAGGTGCAGGGCCATACGCCCGAGAGCGCGGAGGCCGTGATGGCGGATGCCGTGGCGATCAGCCGGGCAGGGGCCTTCGCCATGGTGATGGAGGGCATCGTCGAGCCGGTGGCGCGCGCCGTCGCCGCCTCGCCCGAGGTGACGGCCCTCACCATCGGCATCGGCGCCAGCGCCCAGTGCGACGGCCAGATCCTCGTACTCGAGGACATGCTCGGCCTCTCCGACCGCGCCCCGAAGTTCGTGAAGAGCTACGGCGCGCTCCGCGGGCACATCGAGGACGCCGTGAAGGGCTACGCGGACGACGTGCGCGAGGGCCGCTTCCCGGCCCTGGAGCATACCTACCCGCCACGCGGCTGAAATCTTCGCTGCCTTGACGGGCGAGGGCCGATCGGGCATTCACGCGCTCGAATTCCGGCCGGGTTTCAACCCGGCCTTTTGCGTTTCGCCCGAGCGGAATGCGTTCACCCACCGCTTCAGGGGCATAGCGCCATGGCCAAGGCCGTCACCGTCAAGATCAAGCTCATCTCGACCGCCGACACGGGCTTCTTCTACGTCACCAAGAAGAACTCCCGCACGCAGACCGAGAAGCTGACGATGCGCAAGTACGACCCGGTCGTGCGTAAGCATGTCGATTTCAAAGAGACCAAGATCAAGTAATTTTCGGCTTCCAAGCCGTTCGAAGAAGCCGCCCCGTCGCAGGGCGGCTTTTTTCGTTTGGGATCCTGCCTCGAGATTGGCACGAAACAGGTCCGCCGCCGGCCCAGGCGATGGTGCCTTTTCCCGTGCAGGGTGTGGCCTGCCGGTCGTCACGAACCGTGAATCGGCGGGCTCGGCCGGGCGGCGGGTGACGGCCGAGGTTCGGCGGGGTATGTTCGGTAACCAAGAGACGAGGGCGCGCGGTTCGGGGGGAGCCGGTGCGGTCGTTCCCTTCATGCGTTTCTCCGCCCCCACGATTGCCGACAGCGATGCCGTTCTCGATCCTCGATCTCGTGGTGCTCGGCATCGTGGTGATCTCCGCCCTGCTCGCCGCGGTGCGTGGCGTCACGCGCGAAGTCCTCGCCATCGTCGCCTGGGTGGTGGCCGGCGCCGTCGCCTGGACGCTGCACCCGATGCTGCTGCCGACGGTGAAGGAGCACGTCACCAGCGACACCGTGGCGCTCGTCGCCTCGATCGCCGCGATCTTCCTCGGCACCCTCATCGTCGTGTCGATCATCACGGTGAAGATCTCCGACATCGTGCTCGATTCTCGCATCGGCGCGGTAGACCGCTCCCTCGGCTTCCTGTTCGGCGCCGGGCGCGGCTTCCTGATCTGCGTGATCGGCTGGGTGTTTCTGGCCTGGCTCGTCCAGGGCAAGATGCCGGAATGGGCTGCCCAGGCGAAGAGCCGGCCGATGCTGGAAAAAGCCGGCGACACCCTGGTGGCGCAGCTTCCGGCCAACCCCGAAGGCTTCCTGAAGAACCTGCGCAAGCCCAAGGGCGACGGCACCGGCGAGCCCGGCGAACCGCCGGCCGAGACCGAGACCGGCGGCCAGCGCCGCAGCGACGTCGCCCCTGCCACGCCGGCACCGGGACGCTGATCTGCGTGGAACCATTCTTGGTTGCGGGTGCGAGGCCGACTAAGTAGCGCTTCTTGAGCGCAGTCCGGAGCCAGGTTCCGGCAACGAGGATTTCGTATCGGCATGCCTGCACCCGGCGCGAGCGTCCCCGATTCCGAGATCGACCGCGATCCGCTGGGCGAATACGGCGACACGTTGCGCGAGGAATGCGGCGTCTTCGGCATCTTCGGCCACGACGACGCCTCCGCCGTCACCGCGCTGGGACTCCACGCCCTGCAGCATCGCGGCCAGGAGGCGGCCGGCATCGTCTCCTTCGACGGTGCGGTGTTCCATTCCGAGCGCCGCCAGGGCCTCGTCGGCGACAACTTCTCCGACCGCGGCACCATCGAGCGCCTGCGCGGCCGGGCCGCCATCGGCCACGTGCGCTATTCGACCACCGGCGGCACCATCCTGCGCAACGTCCAGCCGCTTTTCGCGGAATTGGCGAGCGGGGGGCTCGCGGTCGCGCATAACGGAAACCTCACCAACGCCCTCTCGATCCGGCGCGACCTCGTGCGCGACGGCGCCATCACCCAGTCGACCTCCGACACCGAGGTGATCCTGCATCTGGCCGCCCGCAGCCGGAAGCCGCGCATCGTCGAGCGCTTCGTCGAGGCGCTGCAGCAGATCGAGGGCGCCTACGCCATCGTGGCGCTCACCAACAAGAAGCTGATCGGCGCCCGCGACCCGCTCGGCATCCGTCCGCTGGTGCTCGGCGAGCTCGACGGCCGCTACATCCTCGCCTCCGAATCCTGTGCGCTGGACATCATCGGCGCGCGCTTCGTGCGCGATGTCGAGAACGGCGAAGTCGTGGTGATCTCCGAGGAGGGCGTCGAGTCGATCCGCTTCGCCGAGAAGCAGCCGATGCGGCCGTGCATCTTCGAGTACATCTACTTCGCCCGACCGGATTCGGTGGTGAACGGCAAGAGCGTCTACGGCATCCGCAAGAACATCGGCCACGAGCTAGCCCGCGAGGCCCCAGCCGACGCCGACATCGTGATTCCGGTGCCGGATTCCGGCGTGCCGGCGGCACTGGGCTTTGCGCACGAGGCTGGGCTGCCGTTCGAGATCGGCATCATCCGCAACCACTATGTCGGGCGCACCTTCATCCAGCCGACGCAGACCGTGCGCGAGCTCGGCGTGCGCATGAAGCACTCGGCCAACCGCGCCGCCGTCGAGGGTAAGCGCATCGTGCTCGTCGACGACAGCCTCGTGCGCGGCACCACCTCGATCAAGATCGTGCGCATGATGCGCGAGGCCGGCGCCCGCGAGGTGCATTTCCGCATCGCCTCGCCACCGATCACGCACCCGGACTTCTACGGCATCGACACGCCGGAACGCGAAAAGCTGCTCGCCGCGACCTACGATCTCGAAGGCATGCGCGACTATATCGGCGCGGATTCCCTCGCCTTCCTCTCGATCCCCGGCCTCTACCGCGCCATGGGCGAGGAGGGCCGTGACGCGACCTGCCCACAATACACCGACCATTGCTTCACCGGCGACTACCCGACCGGCCTGACCGACCTGCAGATCGCCGGGCCGAAGCGGTTCGCGATGCTGGCTGAAGCCGACTGAGCGTCCGATGACGATGACGATCGAAAAACCGCTTGCCGGCCGCGTCGCCGTCGTCACCGGGGCCTCGCGCGGCATCGGCCGTGCCGCCGCGCTGGCACTGGCCGGGGCCGGCGCGCACGTCGTCGCGGTGGCGCGCACGCAGGGCGCCCTCGAAGAGCTCGACGACGCCATCCAGGGCGTCGGGTCGAGCGCCACGCTGGTGCCGCTGGACCTCACCGACTACGACGCCATCGACCGCCTCGGGGGCGCCATCGACGCGCGCTGGGGCAAACTCGACATCGTCGTCGGCAATGCCGGTATCCTCGGCGCGCTGATGCCGCTCGGGCACATCACGCCGAAGGTCTGGCAGCAGACCATCGACATCAACGTCACCGCCAACTGGCGCCTGATCCGCTCCCTCGACCCGCTGCTGCGCCGCTCGGATGCCGGCCGCGCGATCTTCGTGACCTCCGGCGCGGCCCACAAGTGCAAGGCCTATTGGGGCCCGTACTCGATCTCCAAGGCGGCGCTCGACGCCATGGTGCGCACCTATGCAGCCGAGACCGAGACGACGCCGATCCGCGCCATGCTGCTCAGCCCCGGACCGCTCCGCACCGCCATGCGCCGCTCGGCCATGCCGGGCGAGGATCCCGAGACGCTGAAGACGCCCGAGGATCTGGCGCCGCATTTCGTCAGGCTGGCCTCGCCGGACTGGACGGAGTCCGGCAAGATCTTCGATTTTCCGACCGGACAGGTCTTGGCATTTCGGCCGCCCGAGTGATCTGACGGGCAAGGCTGACGCCTTCGGCGCAGCCCCGACCGATCCCCATCATCCTGAGGTGCCGCGCAGCGGCCTCGAAGGAGGGCTCCAGACACCACCGCGATCCCTGGAGCCCTCCTTCGAGGCCTCCGCTTCGCTGCGGCACCTCAAGATGAGGGAATGTGTTGGGGCACCAGGTCGATAACCCCACCCGAGGACCCACCATGATCGACGTCCGCTGCATCTGCGCCATCGGCCAGCGGGGCCAGCTCGGCCTGAACGGCCAGCTTCCCTGGGAGGGCAACACCGATCCGCTCTTCGTCGAAGACGTGACGCGCTTCTTCGCGCTGACCATGGGCCACGTTCTCATCGCCGGCCCCAAGACCATCGGCGCGGTACCCGAATTCGCGTTCAAGGACCGGACCATCGACGTGATCCGCTCGCACGAGGATCCCGAGCAGGTGCTGGCGCGCTATCCCGGCCGGCGCATCTTCGTCGGCGGCGGCATCTCGGTGTGGAACGTATACGCGAAGTACATCCAGCACTGGGACGTCACCCGTCTCCCCTACGACGGCGAGGCGGACCGCTGGTTCGATCCGGCCTGGATGGTGGGTGGCGCGCTGCGGCAAAGCTGAACCGAACCCTCTCCGCACACGTTCACAGAGCCCGGCAAAAGCCGGCCGTCCAGGGGAGGGCGCGCGATGACCGGCCACAGCTACCGTTTCGGCATCGAGGAAGAGTACTTTATCGCCGACGCCGAGACCCGCGGCACACCGCGGCGCTCGGTCAAGCCGTTCCATGTCGAGGCGGCCGAGCGGCTGCCCGAGATCGGCCGCGAACTGCTGCAGTGCCAGGTCGAGGTCTGCACGCCGCCCTCCACCGAGTTCGCGGCCGCGCGCGACGTCCTGCACCGGCAGAGGCGGCAGCTCGGCGAGATCGGACGCGAGCATGGCTTGATGGTCTTCGCCGCCGGCACGCATCCCGTGGCGGATTGGGCGCGGCAGCTGCCGACCAAGGGCGACCGCTATCGCGGCATCCTGCGCGATGTCGGCCTGGCCGGGCGGCGCAGCCTCATCTGCGGCATGCACGTGCATGTGGAGGTCGAGAACCCGGGCGAACGCGTCGGCCTGATGAACCGGCTGCTGCCGTTCCAGCCGCTGCTGTTCGCGCTCTCGGCCTCCTCGCCGTTCTGGCAGGGCAAGCCGACGGGCCTCTCCGCCTACCGCCTCAGCGCTTTCGGGGAATTGCCGCGCACAGGCCTGCCGGAGCTGATCGCCACCGAAGAAGATCACGCCCGCTACGTACGGATCATGGTCAATGCCGGCTCGATCCAGGATGCGAGTTTCCTCTGGTATTCCCTGCGGCCATCGATCAAGTTTCCGACCCTGGAGCTGCGCATAGCCGACAGCTGCACCCGGCTCGACGACGCGCTCACCATCGCCGCACTGTTCCGCTGCCTCGTGCGCCTCGTGGAACGGCGGCCCGACCTCAATGCCGGGCTCACCGGCGTCTCGCGGGCGCTGGCGCAGGAGAACCTGTGGCGGGCGCAGCGCAGCGGCATCGAGGCCGAGCTGATCGACGAGGCCTCGGAGCAGGCCTTCGCCTTCGCCGACACGCTCGACACGGTCCTCTCGCTCATCGCCGAGGATGCCGAGGCGCTGGGCTGCCGCGCCGAGGTCGAGGGTGCCCACCGCATCCTGCGCGAAGGCACCAGCGCAGACCGCCAGATTGCGACCTTCGAATCGGCCCGCGGCGGCGAGACCAGTAATCGCCAGGCCCTCGATGCGGTGGTGGACTGGCTCGCGGAGACGACGCAGGGAATCTGATCCGCGCTATCCACACCCACGAGCGCCGAGGCAGGTCGAATTCTTGCCCCGGCGTTCCAATCTTCAGCTTGGCCATTGAGACCGCGCCCACAGGCTCCTAGCACCAACGAACGGCCCGAACTTCGTTCAAATCAGAGGCCGGTCACACGTGCCTTGGGGCTACCATGAAGAAACTTCTGTTTTCCGCTAAAGGCCGGATTGGCCGCGGCCAGTTCTGGAAGGCGAACATCCTGCTGATGCTGGCGATCCTGGCCATCGGGCTCGCGGTGAATCTAGCCATCGCCCAGTTGATTCCCAATCAGACGGACGAGGCCGGCAACTACTCGGTGAACGGCGCCGCCGCGGTTCCGTTCATCCTCGTCAACCTAGTCTTGTTCGTCGTTCCGGCCTGGGCCGGCATCTGCCTCGGCATAAAGCGCTACCATGACCGCAACAAGCCGGGCGTCTGGCTGCTGATCATGTTCGTGCCGTTCATCGGCGGGATCTGGTACTTCATCGAGACCGGCTTCCTGCGCGGCACCATCGGCCCGAACCAGTTCGGCCCCGACCCGGTCCCGAATGCCGGCGTCGCCACGCCGATCACCTACTCGGCCGCCTGATCGAGACGACCGATCGGCCGGAGTTGTTCCGGCCGATCGAACGATGGCTGCGGTCACGCGAGCAACTTCACCAGGTTGTAGATGCTCAGCGCGGAGATCAGCACGCCGACAATGATCATCAGGGCGCGGGTCGGCAGCTTGCTGCAGATGAACGCTGCGATCGGTGCTGCGAACAGGCCGCCGATCACCAACCCGGCGATCGTCGTCCAATGCGTGAGCCCGCCGAGCAGGGCGAACGACAATCCCGTCGACACCGCGATGAAGAACTCGGCCGCGTTGACCGAGCCGATGGTCGTGCGCGGGTCCTGCCCGCTGCCGACGAGCGAGGTGGTGACGACCGGCCCCCATCCCCCGCCGCCCACGGCGTCGACGAAGCCGCCGGTGAGGGCCAGCGGCGCCACCAGGGTCGGCGGCTCGGTGCGGATGCGGATCGTCCGGAACGCCTTGATCAGGATGTAGACGCCCATCAGCAGGAGATAGGCCGTGATGAACGGCTTGATCGTGCCCCCGTCGATCGACGTGAGGATGTAGGCGCCGAGCACGCCGCCGATCACGCCGGGGATCACGAGGCGCTTGAAGAGGTCGTTGTTGACGTTGCCGAGCCGCCAGTGCGAGGCGCCGGAGAAGGCCGTGGTGAACACCTCAGCGATATGCACCGAGGCGGAGGCTGCAGCGGGGGGCACGCCCGTCGAGAGCAGGAACGTGGTCGAGGTGATGCCGTAGGCCATGCCGAGTGCACCGTCGACAACCTGCGCGACGAGGCCGACGCCCGCAGCGGTCCAGAAACCACGCGTGGACAGGCCCTCGCGGGCCGCCGCGAGCACGGCGCCCCAGTCGCCGTCGGCGTAGAGCTGAACCAGAAACACCGCGGCGCCGAGGCCGACCAGCGCGGCGAGCGATCCGCCGACCAGAAGCGCGAGCGTGCGGGGGTCGATACGCCCGGTCACCTGCGGCGACGCGGCGGAAGTCTGTACGGCCATGGAAAAATCACCTTGGTAGCAGGCTCGATGCTACGGATTTTCCCAATCAGAACAAGAACTTGCTTTCCCAATGATTCCCCCGCGCCGGAGAAGCCCGTTCCCTTCCGTCCCTGGATCGGAGATGCGGCTTCTCCCCGGCCCGGGATCGGGCGTTCAGCCCTTGTCGAACGGGTTCTTCGTCGTCCGCAACGAGAGCCGGATCGGCGTGCCGGGCAGCTCGAACGCCACGCGGATCTCGTTGACGAGATAGCGCGTGTAGGATTTCGGCAGCGCGTCGAGCTGGTTGCCGAACAGCGCGAAATGCGGCGGCCGGGCCTTCACCTGGGTGGCGTAGCGGATCTTGATGCGCCGGCCCGAGACCGCGGGCGGCGGATTGCGCCCGGTGGCGCTGCTCAGCCAATCGTTGATCTTCGAGGTCGAGACGCGGCGGCTCCAGACTTCGGCCGCCTCCGTCACCGCCTGCATCAGCTTGTCGAGGCCTTCGCCCGCGAGGCCGGACAGCGGCACCACGGCGACGCCGCGCACCTGCGGCAGCAGGCGGGTGCAATCGGCTCTGAGTTCCTTCAGCAGACCCGGCTGGTCGGCGACGAGGTCCCACTTGTTCAGGCCGATCACCAGGGCGCGGCCCTCGCTCTCGATAAGGTCGACGATGGTGAGGTCCTGCTTCTCGAACGGGATCGTCGCGTCGAGCAGGATCACGACCACCTCGGCAAAGCGCACGGCGCGGATGCCGTCCGAGACCGCGAGCTTCTCGAGCTTGTCCTCGATGCGGGCGCGGCGGCGCATGCCGGCGGTGTCGTGCAGCTTGATCCGCTGGCCGCGCCACTCCCAGTCGAGCGAGATCGAATCGCGGGTGATGCCGGCTTCGGGGCCGACGAGCAGGCGCTCCTCACCGAGCATGCGGTTGATCAGCGTGGACTTGCCGGCATTCGGGCGGCCGACGATGGCGACGCGGAGCGCCTTGCCGCGGGGATCGCCGTCATCCTCGTCGTCCTCGTCCGGCTCCGGCAGCACCTCCTGCAGGGCGCTGTGGAGCTCGCCGACGCCCTCGCCATGCTCGGCGGAGAACGGGATCGGATCGCCGAGACCGAGGGAGAAGGCGTCGTAGGCGCCGGTCAGCCCATCCCGGCCCTCGGCCTTGTTGGCGACGAGGATCACAGGGCAGCCTGAGCGGCGCACCATCTCGGCGAAGGGCCGGTCGGCCGGGAGGATGCCGGCGCGGGCATCGATCACGAACAGCACGACGTCGGATTCGACGATCGCGGCTTCCGTCTGCAGGCGCATGCGGCCGGTGAGCGAGTCGGCGGCCGCGTCCTCCAGCCCGGCGGTGTCGATCACGCGGAACTTGAGGCCGCCGAAGGCGACGTCGCCCTCGCGGCGGTCGCGGGTGACGCCGGGGCGATCGTCGACGAGGGCGAGCTTGCGGCCGACCAGCCGGTTGAACAGGGTCGACTTGCCGACGTTCGGGCGGCCGACGATCGCGACTGTCGGCAATTCCATGGTGGTTTCAGTCTTCTGGTGTTGAACGTGCGAAACCGTCAGTCCGGGGCCGCGCAGCGGAACCCGGAACCCGCGATCGAGAACTGCGCAGTGCGCGGCATCTCGCGTGGGTTCCGGGTTCTCGCCTGTGGCGAGCCCCGGAATGACGGCAAAGGATCGTATCGCTGCCGCTGCTATGTCAGAAAGCGACGGATTGAGCCATGGCGTGGTCAGCGGGTCATCGGCGGGGGCGCTGCGGCGTCGGGCTTGGCCTCGATCACGGTGACCGGGCCGCCGGAGACCAGCGCCTCGTAGACCTCGACCCGCTGGCGCAGGCCCTGCGGGGTCTCGGCGTCGCCCGCGATCTGGTCGAACCAGCGGCCGGCGGCCTCGTATTCGCCCCGTCGCAGCGCGGCGAGACCGAGCATCTCGCGGGCGGTGTGGCGGAAGGCGCCGGTCGGCGCGGCGAGACCCTGGAGACTCGTCAGCGCCGGGGCGGGATCGGCCGCGTCGAGGCGAATCAGGCCGGCGCGCAGCCGCGCGAGATCGCGCAGGCCGTCGCCGAGGCTCGTGTCGGCCGCGAGCTTTTCGTAGTCGGCGGCCGCGGCGGGGGCGTCGCGCTTAGAGAGGTCGGCGGCAGCGCGGAAGCGGGCCAGGATCCTGTAGCCGCCGGGGCCGTCCTTGCTCAGGGCCTCGAAGGCCTTGTCGGCCTCGGGGCCGCTGCCGCCGGTGGCGAGCTTGGTCGCCGTGTCGAATTGCGCGGAGGCGGTCTCGGCCCGCACCAACTGGTCGTGCTGCCAGTAGCGCCAGCCGCCGACGCCGGCCGCGATCAGCACCGCGGCGGCGATGATCAGCGCGCTATAGCGCCTCCAGATCGCGGCGATCTGGTCCCGGCGATAGTCTTCGGCGACCTCGCGAAAGAACTCGTTGTTCTCGGCCATTCCGTTCCGGACGCCCCTTTCGGGCGATGCCCGCCTCAACCCGTCTCAAGGGGGCGCGCCTAGCACGGCGGCCCGGCTTTGGCGAATGCGGAATCGGTCAGGCCTGTCCCGGCCAGGCCGCGACGCCGATCAGGATCGGATGCAGGAAGCGCGCGAAAAGGAACCACACGGCCGTTCCCGCCACCACGGCGACGATGTCCCGGGTCCAGCCGGCAGGCGCGGGTTTTGGGAGTTTGCGCGCCGGCTCGTCGGCGCGGCGCTTGAGGCTGATCCGGGCCGCCACCGCCCAGGCGAGGAAGCCGCCGAACAGCAGGATCGAGCCGAGATCGCCGTTCGCCAGCAGATGCGCCGTCGCCCAGATCTTGATGGCGAGCAGCATCGGGTGCTTCACCGCCGCCTGGATGTGGCTCGGCCGCGGCCCCATCGCCGCGAGGCTGATGAAGGCGAACAGCGTCAGCGTGAGCGCGAGATGGCGCGTCCAGACCGGCGGATTCCAGACCGGGATCATGCCCTCGGCCCGGTAGCGGCCGAACCCGTAGATCATCAGCGCGAAGCCGAGCAGCGACAGAATCGTGTAGCCGAGCTTGTAGCGGTTCTCGCCGACACGGCCGATCATCTCCGCGCGCCGGCTGCGGATCATCGTGAAGGCATGCGTGCCGAGAAACAGCACGAGGCCGAGGATCAGGATCGCCATGGTCTTCCCGGAAAAGTCGTCGAATCCGCGAGGACCGGTCGCCGTAGGGACCGGACGCGAACACTCTATAACGATTCAAGACTGGTTTTTTCAGGCGATGTCCAGGCCGCTCCGATGATCCCACGCATCCTGCTCGCCCTCCTGGCACTCGCCGACACCGCTCGCGCGGCCGGCGAGCCGCCGCTCTCGGCGCTGACGCTGGTCGGGCCGCCGATTCCGGTCTTCGTCGCCGCGCGCGATGCCTGCGACGGCGCCGACGTGCCGGACGCCCCCGCCCGCGCCTTTCGCGACGCGACCGGCGCTGTGGCCCTGTTCGGCCTGCATTACCGCAACCGGGCCCTGCGCGGCCCCGACCTGGACCACCTGAAGATCGACTGCCGCGTCGTCCTCGAATCCGGCGAAAACCCCGATCCCGCCGCCTACGACGACCGCTCCTGGATCACCGCCACCTGGACCGAGGACGGCAAGACCGTCGCCGCGCTGCTGCACCACGAATACCAGGCCGACAAGCATCCGGGCCGCTGCCGCTCCAAGGTCTACATGGAGTGCTGGTACAACACCGTCCTCGGCGCGAGTTCGACGGATGGCGGCCTGACCTTCACCCGAAAGACCCCGCCGGCGGTGGTGGCCGGCCCGCCCTTCCGCCAGGAGGTCGACCAGGGCCGGCACCGGGGCTTCTTCAACCCCTCCAACATCTTTGCTGACGGCCGCTACCGCTATGTCTTCGCCTCGACCACGGGCTGGGACCGGCAAGCCGCGCAGACCGGCAGCGACCAGCCGCACGGCGTCTGCCTGTTCCGCACCGAGACCCCGGCCGACCCGTCGAGCTGGCGCGCCTGGACCGGCACCGGCTTCACCGCCGCCTTCCCCGACCCGTACCGGCCCGGCCCGAAGCGCACCGACACCTGCAAGCCGATCGCCCCGTTTCCCGCCCCCGTCGGCTCCGTCGTCCGCCACCGCGCCAGTGGCGCCTTCATCGCGGTGTTCATGGCCAAGACCGGCGACGGTTTCTCAAAGTCGGGCTTCTACTGGACGACGTCTCGCGACCTTCTGAGTTGGGACGTGCCGCGGCTGCTGCTGGCTGGGGCGACGCTTTACGATGATCCGTGTGGGGCGGCGGGTGGGCTGATCGCTTATCCGGCGTTGCTCGATCCAGCGGCGCGGGGGCGGAATTTC